>JAFSSU010000004.1 GCA_017450845.1 Treponema sp. | reverse complement strand
TTATGGGGGGGCGGGAAGCCCGCCGCCCCTTTGCAAGGAGCGTATATGGACAAGTACATCGAAGGAAACAAGGCGGCGTGGGAAGAGGCGTTTGACAAGCGGGATGCTTCCTGGGGAGCCGACATCACCGCGCGCATACAGAAAGAGGACTACCCTTTTTTCAATGAGGAGACGAAAGCCGTTTTGAAACGGCTCCATACGGAGGGGGCCGTCATCGGTCAGTTCTGCTGCAACAACGGCCGCGAGCTGCTTTCCCTGGTGCACTGCGGAAAGGCGGTGAAGGGGATCGGCTTTGACATCGCGGAGAACCAGGTGGCCTTTGCCAATGAGAGGGCGAAGGAACTGCATCTTCCCTGTGAGTTTGAGGCGGTCAATATATACGATATCGACGACCGCCACAAGGAAGCGTTCGACCTGGTCATCATCACCATCGGCGCGCTCTGCTGGTTCAAGGACCTGGACCGCTTCTTCGCGGTCGTCGCGAAAAGCATGAAGCCGGGGGCCGGTATCGTAATCAACGAGCAGCACCCCTGCACGAACATGCTCGGCATGGACGGCGACGAGGGCTTCGACCCCGCGCACCGGAAGGAGTGCCGCTACTCGTACTTTGAGCACGAATGGGTCGGGAACGGGGGTATGTACTACATCACGCAGAAAAGCTACCGGTCAAAGACCTTCACTGACTACACGCACCCGATGGCGGAAATCATCTCCGGCATGTGCGGCAACGGGATTTTCGTGACCGGCCTGCAGGAGTTCGATTACGACATCAGCGGCGGCTTCCCTGAGCTCGATCGTCAGGGCTTCCCGCTCTCAATGATCATCCAGGGACGGAAGGCGGTGTGACGGGACAGACGAGGAGCGCTGCATGGGCCAGATGTCGGGCTCCTTGATGCTGAGGCCGTAAGCGGGTGCGCCCGCCCAAACTTGAAAATTTGCCGGCCGTGTGCTAATATTGTTCTGTTCGCAGGAGGTAGGCATGGCGTTCGCGGTTGCTGTCGGAAAATCTGATTTCGCATCCCTCCGTCAGGAAGGGGCTTATTACATTGACAAGACAGAGTTGATATACGAGCTCGTCCACGATGTTAAAAACGAGGTCACGCTCTTTACCCGCCCGCGCAGGTTCGGCAAGACGCTCGCGATGAGCATGATAGACAACTTCTTCAACGTCAGGAAGGACAGCCGCGCCATCTTCGAAGGTCTGGACATCATGCGGCATACGGACTTCTGCAAGGAGTGGATGAACAGCCGCCCCGTCCTCTTCGTCTCGCTCAAGGACGTGGAGGGAAAGAATTTCGAAGATGCATATAAAAAACTTGAGAACAAGATTTTTGATCAGTATAATCTTTTTTCTTCTATTCTTAAAGACATGAATTTATTCGATATTGACAAACGTTTTTTTGAGGAACTGAAATCAGGAGCCTCAGATATTGCTGATTTTCAGACATCGCTCAAAAATCTTATGATGATTCTGTATTCCTTTTATGGCAAGAAAGTCATAGTTCTTATCGATGACTACGATGTTCCATTAACGAAGGCGATGGAGAAGAATTCTTCCGAAAACCTCTTTTACACCAGAATGCAAGAAGTGATGCGTGGGTTCATGAATTGTTCGCTCAAGGATAACGAATTCCTTGATTTCGCGGTGCTCACAGGAAAACTTCCAGTAACAGATGAAAGCATCTTTGGCAGAAATTGTGTAGTTCCATACACAATACTGGACGATCGCTTTTCCGAATGCTTCGGCTTCACGGAGAGCGAGGTGGATGCGATGCTCGTCGCCGCCGACCGGAAAGCCGCTGCCCCCGCAATCAAAGAATGGTACGACGGCTACGTGTTCGGGACGAGCCACGTGTACTGTCCCTGGGACGTGATAAATTACCTGTCGGCCTTGAGCTTCAACAGGGCTGCCCGCCCCAAGGCTTTCTGGAAGGACTCAAGCCACAACGGAGTCCTGCGAACCTTCGTTGGCAGGACCGACTTCAATATAAAAGGCAAGTTCGAGGCCCTGATGAACGGCGGGACGGTCACGCAGGCCATCACGGACATGCTGACCTATGACACTCTCCATGCAACGGA
>JAFSSU010000292.1 GCA_017450845.1 Treponema sp. | reverse complement strand
TCCTGTTCTCGCGGGTCGCCACGTTGGAAGAATTTAAATTCACAGCCACAATTCACTCCTCTAAAAACTCAGAAACTAGACTTGCCCTCAACATCGGGACGTACCCGCTGCAAGTCCTCAGACAGATAGCGCTCCCCGTTGTCCGGCAGGAGCGGCACGATAAGCTTGCCCTTGTTCTCGTCACGGAGGGCCTGCTTGATTGCGATGGCAAGGCTCGCACCGCTTGACGCACCGATGAAGATGCCCTCGTAGTGGGCGAGCAGGTGAATGGCCTTGAGGGTCTCCGCATATGTCACGGTCTCATACTCGTCCACGACCTTGTCGTTGAAGTTGGTCGGTGCCATGGGGTTCAGGCCCTTCTCGTCGTGCACGGCGTGGATGCCGTGGAAGCCGCCGTCTTCAACTCCCTGCACGACGGGATGCTCCACGTCGGCCCTGTCCGGCTGCGCAATGACAACCTTGACGGCCTTGTTCTTTTCCTTGAGGAACTTGCCCACGCCGTGGGTGGAACCGCCCGTGCCGACACCGCCGACAAAGATATCGACCTTGCCGTCCGTGTCTTCCCAAATCTCCGGCCCGGTATGCTTATAATGGGCAGCAACGTTGTCCGGATTGGACAGCTGCCTGGTCGTCCAGCTGTTCGGCGTGGAGTCCAGGAACCACTGGTACACGTCGTTGAAGGCCTCTATGCCCTTCTCAAAGACTCCGGCTATCAGCTCCTTTGGGGGCTCGACAATCTCTGCATTGTAGGCTTCCATAAGCTTCCTGCGCTCGACGGACACCCCGTTCTGAATACCGATCTTGAACTTGTAGCCCTTGGCGGCGGCAACGGATGCTATGCCGATGCCCATGTTGCCGCTCGTGAACTCGACGAGTGTGGTCCTGTCGGGACTTATCTCCCCGCGCTGCTCGGCTGCCTCAATTATCTCAAGCGCGGCCCGGTCCTTGTGGCTTCCCGCCGGATTGAAATACTCAAGCTTGCCCGCGATGCGGCCCTTGAGTCCGAGCGCCTTTTCCAGCCGGTGGAACTCAACGATGGGAGTATGCCCTATAAGTTCGGTAATCGAATTGTATATCTTCGCCATAATCTTCACCTCTATCTGTCTATTTGAGCGCCATTGTGGTACCTGCAACCACATGACGCGTAAATTCATATACTAAATCTTGTAGTCGTCGGCCATGTCCATGAGGCCGTACTCAAGCAGAATCTGCTCCAGCCTCTCCTGCGTCATCGGGGTCGGAATCGTGAACATCTGGTTGTCAATGACAGCCTGGGCCAGGTTCCTGTACTCCGTTGCCTGGGCGGAATCGGGCTTGTACTCGATTACCGTCTTGCGGTTTATCTCCGCCCGCTGCACGATGTTGTCGCGCGGAACGAAGTACAAAAGCTGCGTGCCCAGTTCCTTCGCGAAGGCGCGGAGCAGGTCAAGCTCGCGGTCAACGTTGCGGCTGTTGCAGATGATTCCACCCAGGCGCACGCCGCCGGCCTTGGCATAGCGGCTGATTCCCTTCGCGATGTTGTTGGCGGCGTACAGGGCCATCATCTCGCCGGACGCGACGATGTAGATTTCCTTGGCCTTTCCCTCGCGGATAGGCATGGCGAAACCTCCGCAGACGACATCTCCCAGAACGTCATAAAAAACGAAGTCCAGGTCGTCCGTATATGCTCCCAAATTCTCCAACATGTTTATGGAGGTGATGATTCCGCGTCCGGCGCAGCCGACTCCCGGCTCAGGTCCTCCAGACTCGACGCAACGCGTCCCGCCGAATCCTGTCCTCATGATGCGGTCAAGCGCGACATCCTCTCCCTCGTCGCGGATAGTGTCCAGTACGGTCTTCTGCGCAAGTCCGCCCAGAAGCAGGCGGGTTGAGTCCGCCTTGGGGTCGCAGCCGACGACCATGACTTTTTTGCCGTGCTCCACAAGACCCGCCGTGAGGTTCTGCGTCGTCGTTGACTTTCCGATTCCGCCCTTACCGTAAATTGCAATCTGCCTTATCTCGCCCATCGTGTTTTCTCCTTACACAAGTTTTATTCTATATTAAACAGGCCCTGAACTCGGTTATACTTCCAGACCTTCACAATAGCTTCTTCTATACTGCCGGGAAGTTCCATCCCGACAATCCCGGCTGCGGTCAGGGACTGAGCCGCACCCGATCCAATCCTGCTCGCGACCACATAGCGGCAGTCGGCAAAACGCCTGACGCTCTCGTCCATCGCAGCCTTCATGTGGCTGCCGCCCATGCAGACCGGATTTGCATTCCGTTCCTCCAGCAGGTCGTAGCCCTCCTCGTCGTCCACTGTATACACGAAGAACTTCTCCGCCCTGCCGTAGTGCCGGTTCACCGTCTCACCGTCGGAACTCGCAACGGCGACCCGGTATTCAGAATATTTCCCGTCAGCCATGCGAGAAGTTCTCCTTCACGCTTCCCGCCAAACCAGCATACAGGAGGCGGGAATACTCAGTCCGTCCCGGCACTCCCACTGCATCCGCCCGGCAGTGGTTGCAGTGCAGGAAAAGCTCTATGTGCTTTCCCGCCAAAGCCCTCGCCGCGTGTATCTCGGTGCAGGTCGGCGCAGGCTCGTCCTTCAGCTTCGCCGTCGGAATCAGGGGTATGATGTTGTATCGCGATGCCCCTGCCTGCGCCACGGTGCGGGCAATCTCCTCGATATGCTTTCCGTTTATGCGGGGTACAAGCACCGTGTTCACCTTTACGGTTATGCCCGCCGCAGAAATCTTCTTTATCCCCTCCAGCTGGTTTTTGATGAGCAGCCTCGCCCCCTCAACGCCCTCAATCTTCTGCCCATGCCAGATGACGTAGTCGTTCAGCCGGGCCTCAATCTCAGGATCAACGGCATTCACCGTGACGGTAAGGCTGTCCACTCCCGCCGCTATCACCTCGTCCGCCCGCTCCGCGAGCAGAAGGCCGTTCGTGCTCATGCACTTGATGAGCTGGGGGAAGTCCTGACCCACCAGGCGGAATGTCTTTATCGCATTGTCGCCCGCGAGCGTGTCGCCCGGCCCCGCGATGCCGCAGACCTTAATGTCAGGGCTTATCTCCAGGGCCTTGCGGACAATGCCGACACTCTCCTCCGGGCTGATCACCCTGCCGGTCACGCCGGGCCGGTTTTCCGTCGTGTTCAGGCTCCGCTCGCAGAAGCGGCAGGCTATGTTGCAGCCGGGACAAACGGGCAGATGAATTCTTCCTGCCTGAGCCGGACCGCTCGCAAAGCACGGATGGTTCTGCGATATTTCCTTGAAGCTTTTTGCCATACATCCTCCTGCGAATCGGCAACCTGCAACATTAGTAAATTACTAGGTAATTAGTCCGAAATGAACGGGGCAAAACGCCCCGTCCATCACTTTTTTGTGTCCGGCCTTAGTTTCCGCTGAAAAGCGGCGTGCTCAGATACCGGTCCCCGGAATCGGGCAGAAGCACGACGATGTTCTTGCCCTTGTTCTCGGGACGCTCCGCGATGATGCGGGCGGCCTTGAGCGCGGCCCCGGAAGAGATTCCTACAAGAATTCCCTCGCTCTGCGCGAACAGGCGGCCCTCGGTAAAGGCATCCTCGTTCTCAATCGCGATAATCTCATCGTAGACCTTGGTGTTCAGCACGTCGGGAACAAAGCCCGCACCGATTCCCTGAATCTTGTGCGCGCCCGCAGTTCCCTTGGAAAGGACGGGGCTGGTCGCAGGCTCCACGGCGATAATCTTGACGTTCGGATTCTTCTCTTTCAGGTACTCCCCGACTCCGGTCAGGGTTCCGCCCGTTCCGACACCGGCGATGAAGAAGTCAACCTTTCCGTCCGTCTGCTCCCAGATTTCCGGCCCGGTCGTCTTCTTGTGGGCTGCGGGGTTGGCGGGGTTGACGAACTGGCCGGGGATGAAGCTTCCCGGCGTGGCGGCATGAAGCTCCTCTGCCTTGGCAATCGCCCCCTTCATTCCCTTCGCGCCTTCGGTCAGGACGATTTCCGCCCCGTAAGCCTTGAGCAAGTTGCGCCTCTCCACGCTCATCGTCTCGGGCAGGGTCAGGATTGCGTGGTACCCCTTCGCGGCGGCGACGGCGGCAAGCCCTATCCCCGTATTGCCGGAAGTCGGCTCGATTATCGTCGCGCCGGGCTTGAGCAGGCCCTTGGCCTCCGCGTCCTCAATCATCGCCAGGGCAATCCTGTCCTTGACGCTTCCCGCCGGGTTCAGGTACTCCAGCTTCGCAAGGATCGTAGCACCCTTGATGCCCGCCTTCTTGCTGTAGCCGTTCAGCTGCAGGAGGGGGGTCTTTCCGATCAATTCCAATGAACTCTGTTTGATGTCTGCCATAATCTGCTCCTATATCTCGATTATCTTCTATTATTATACCACTATTTTGCCGCCTTGAAGCCATTCTCCAGGTCGGCGATGATGTCATCGATGTGCTCCGTCCCGATTGAGAGGCGGATCGTGCTCTGCGTGATTCCCTGATCCGCAAGCTCCGCATCGTTCAGCTGGCTGTGGGTCGTCGTCGCCGGATGGATGACCAGGCTCTTCACGTCCGCGACGTTCGCAAGCAGGCTGAAAATCTTCAAGTTGTCAATGAACTTCCATGCGGCATCCTTCCCGCCCTTGATCTCGAAGGTGAAGATCGAAGCCCCTCCGTTGGGGAAGTACTTCTGGTACAGGGCGTGGTCGGGATGGTCGGGAAGGGAGGGATGATTCACCTTGGCGACCTGCGGGTGCTTGCTCAGGTACTCGACGACCTTCCTGGTGTTCTCCGCATGGCGGTCAAGCCTGAGAGAGAGGGTCTCCACTCCCTGCAGAAGGAGGAAGGCGTTGAAAGGAGAAATCGTCGCGCCCGTGTCGCGGAGCAAAATCGCGCGGATGTAGGTGACGAATGCCGCGGGCCCGACCGCATCATAGAAGGATACCCCGTGGTAGCTTGGGTTGGGGGCGGCGATGTTGGGGTACTTGCCGCTCTTCTTCCAGTCGAACTTGCCGCTCTCGACTATGATGCCGCCGAGAGTCGTCCCGTGGCCGCCGATGAACTTGGTCGCGGAGTGCACGACGATGTCAGCGCCGTGCTCGATCGGGCGGATGAGGTAGGGCGTGCCAAAGGTGTTGTCGATGACGAGGGGCAGGCCGTGCTTGTGTGCAATCTGCGCAATCGCATCGATGTCCGGTATGTCGGAGTTGGGGTTGCCAAGGGTCTCCAGGTAAATAGCCCGCGTGTTGTCCTTTATCGCGCCCTCGACCTCGGAAAGATTATGAGCGTCCACGAATGTCGTGCTGATTCCGTACTGCGGGAGGGTGTGGGCGAGCAGGTTGTAGCTGCCGCCGTAAATCGTCTTCTGGGCGACGATGTGGCCGCCGTTCGCGGCAAGGGCCTCTATCGTGTAGGTGATGGCAGCGGCACCGGAAGCGAGCGCGAGGGCCGCAGAGCCTCCCTCAAGGGCGGCAATCCTCTTCTCAAGCACGTCCTGGGTGGAGTTCGTGAGCCTTCCGTAGATGTTCCCGGCATCGGCAAGGCCGAAGCGGTCGGCCGCATGCTTGCTGTTGTGGAAGACATAAGAAGTCGTCTGGTAAATCGGTACCGCGCGGGCATCGGTTGCAGGATCCGCGCTCTCCTGCCCTACGTGAAGCTGCAAAGTCTCGAACTTGTAATTGGCCATAATTTCCTCCGCCTTTGTATTTTATACCTAGTGTCATAATAGGTTTTGTTGACAGCTTATTTATACAGGTGTTTTCCCAGTTTGTCAATAGGTTTTGTAAAAATATTTTTCCCTGTAGAAACGATGACTCAAGTTTCGTCTTGTCAGGAAGCACGCCCTTGACACGTTTTAAGATTTCTGCTAGAGTAACAGTGTTTAAGGCGTCTTACCCAAGTGGTAAGGGAAAGGTCTGCAAAACCTCTATGCAGCGGTTCGATTCCGCTAGACGCCTGTTCCCCTACATTGCTTTTTATTTCTCTTTACTCTGCATGGCAGTGGCAGAGCTATGGTTCTTACAGCCTTATCCTGTACTTCTTGGCGATTCCTTCCAAGTTTTTGAATTTTATCTTTTCCCCGTCCGCGGTCATGAGGGTTCCCTCGAAGGTCCCGAATATCGTATGATACTCCGTCGTCAGAACAAGGGTTGAGATCAAATTATGATTGTCCGAGCAGGGGGTAAAGAGCAGGTCCACCATCCCCTCCGTGTCCTGTATGTTCCAGATTTCCATCGGCCCGTGGTTGTGCGTTATGCGGACAGGCGGAAGTGGGGTCGCCCTCCCCCCGATGAAGAGGACGTTTGCGTTGTGGGCGTAGGAGTCCACGGCATCCTGGGAAGAGATTTCCAGGCGGAAAGTCAGGTTCCTGCCGTCAACCTGGCCGAGGCCCGTCACGTACTCACCCTGACTGTGAAATTTCATGTAGTGGCGGGTCACGTCAAAGAAACAGATTCCCTCACTGTCATCCATGAGCTTCCTGCTCCCATCCGCCTCCCTGACAGAGAGAGCCCCGTGAATCGGCATGCTCTGCATGAAGTGCAGGGAACAGCGGCGGCTCGTGGGGGAAGGATTGCAAGTAGTGAGCGAAGCCACCTCGTCGGACTCCATGCGAGACAAGAAAGCGGCGTTGGAGGCGGGGACCGGCTTGCTCGCGTCCATGTGGAACATAAAGGAGAACTTCCGGTGGTCCTTATCCCAGCTTATCCTGGAATAGCGGCGGCGCGACATGTTCATCACGCAGCCTGAGCGGAGGGAATGAGGGATGAAGCGCCTCCTCGGTCCCATGAGCGCCCGGTAGACAAAGCGGCGTTTGGTAGATTTTTCCCAGAAGGTCAACTCCTCAAAGCCGAACACCTTCGCGTCGAAGAATTCAACGCAGCCCACGTAGCTGCCAATATTGAAGAAATACGAGAGACGGCTTTTTATCCTGGTGTTCGTGACAAGAGGAGGCAGAAAATGAAACGATGAGTAAGGGTTCCTGACACCTCTTATATCAACCCGCTCTGGAACTCCCGCAAAGGTTCCGAAGACGGGCTTGCCCGCCTTGATAAAAGCGTCCGGGCAAGGCTCTATCTTCCTTTCGTACACGATTACCCCGGCAGTTACTTGTCGGCGTAGCCACCGGCGAAATCGATGCAGCACATCGTGCCGTATCCCGCGTGGCTGCCGATCGCAGCCCCGGCATGGGTATAGGGGCCGTGATTGTCCATCTCCAGGATGTTCTTGCGGTGTCCCCTGTCGGACACGCCGTCATCCACCAGGAGGGCAATGACTATAGCCTCCGCGCTGTCGTAACCGTAGGCGATGTTCTCACCGGCCGTAGTATAGCTGCAGTGTTTGCCAATCCGGGAATCCCAGCCAGACTGATGCCCGACGGACGTTCCCTTGCCCTGCTCGACGACCCACTCCTTGGCGGCTACGTACAGCCCCTGCCCGTAGCTCAGCTCCCCGATCGCGGTCATCGCGTTCATCTGGCTGATGCACTCGTTCAGGGCAGTAAGATATGACCCGGAGCTCTGGGAGACCAGCGGCTGGAGCTTCTTCGTGACGTACTCAGCCGGTTTGGTCCTCGCGTAGTTCATCTCAGTGATGACCGCCTTCTCAGCCTCCGATGCCTCAGCCTTGCTGTCAACGATGCCGGAGCTTCCGTCGCTGCTGGACGAGTCGCTGCAAGAGACCAGCCCGGCCGCAAAGAGCAGGGCTGCCGCCGCAAAGAATGAAATCGCCGTCTTTCTCATTGTTCCCCTCCCAAGGCAATGATGATACGCCTGTCTTAGTTCGCGCTGACAAGCTCCACGTCAAAAGCGATATAGGTGTTGCCGGGTATGACATCGCCGGCACCACGCTCTCCGTAGGCCTGATCGGGGGGCAGCACGAAGCTGCGCTTCTCGCCGACCTTCATATCCTGAACCATCAGGTCAAAGCCTGGGATCATCTGCCCGGCACCGGTCGTGAAGTCGAGGGGACCGCGGCCTGCGGACTTGTCGAAGACAGTGCCGTCAACAAGGTAGCCCTTGTACTCGGTGGACACGTCCTTGCCCTTGCCGCACTTGCTTCCGCTCCCCTCTTTGGTCGTCTTGAAGTAGATTCCGTTGGCATCCTTCTTGAAGCCGGGGAAGTTCTTCTCTATCGCCGCAATCTGGGAAGCGAAGGCCTTCTCCTTCTCCGCCTGGTTCCTGGCGACACAAGCCTTGAGCCGCGCGTCCCAGTCAGCCTGGGTCGCCTTGAAAGCCTCGGCCTCCGCACCCTTCCGATAAATCGTAATGTCCTTTATCACGTCGCCCTGCTTGATGCCGTCCACGACCTTCTGGCTCTCCTTGTCCACGACGTGGCCAAAAATCGTATGGTTGCCGTTGAGCCATGCGGTCGGAACGTGGGTGATGAAGAACTGGCTGCCGTTGGAGTTGGTGCCCTTGCCCCGGTTGGCCATCGCGAGGACCCCCGGCCCGTCAAACGTGTACTTGCCGGAAATCTCGTCGGGGAAGCTGTAGCCGGGCCCGCCCGTACCGTTGCCCCTGGGGTCCCCGCCCTGAATCATGAAATCTGCGATGACCCTGTGGAACTTGAGTCCCTTGTAGAAATGCTTGCCCTTGCTCGCATCCAGCGTACCTTCCGCCAGACCGACAAAGTTCGTCACCGTCAGCGGCGCATCCTTATAATACAGCTCAACGAGGATATCCCCCCTGTAGGTGGAGATGTTCGCGAAAAGCCCTTCCTTGCCCTTCAAAACCTTTTCCGGATCCATAGCCTTACAGCTCCCTGTCATTAGAATCGTTGCCGCGAGCAACACAGTCAGAATCGACCTTCTTTTCATTTCTTCACTCCATTATATTAAGATGATATGTCAGAACCTTCCCGTGAACCAGCCGTATACTGCGGCCAGCCTGGTGGAGAATGACTCCTTTATCTTCTTCTCCAGTATGCCGAGCGGCGGCACGGCTGCCTCCGTCGTCAGGTAGGCGACAACGTAGTCACCGCAGTCCGCGACGACGAAGTTCATCCTGAGCTTGCCGGGCGCGAACGCCTTTATGGGGCCGAGCTTGAGCGCGCTCTCGTTGACGAAGCTCGCCCAGATCTCATCCGACCGCTCCTCATAGGAAACCTTGTAAACCGTCCGCCCAAGGGAGCTGTCGTCCATCAGGGCGTACTGGGTCTTGCCGTCCGCGCTCCCAGCCGTATTGTCCGGGCCCCGGGTCTCGCCGACCTTGCTTACCCGCCCGGTCACCGGGTCGGTCTCGGGGATGACCGTGTAGGCCTCCTCGTACAATGTCGCCATCTTGCCCCGCCTGTGGCTGTAGTACTGGATGCCCTGCAGCGTGGAGAAAGACCGCAGGATTTTGCCCGCATAGTCAATCGTCGCAAGGTCAGGGCGGGGAAAGTCCGTCTTCTTGGCGAGGTATATCTCCTCCGCGAAGAAGTTAGGCTTCTCCATGTCCTTGGGCCAGAAGCCAAGGGCCTTCCTGGACAGGGGCGTGTCCGGGGCCAAGGTCAGCCTCCCCCCCTCCTCCAGAAAGGACATACGCTCGATTTTGCCCTCCCTCAGCAAAGTCGAGTACTCATCAGCAGAGAGGATATCCCTCGCGTTGAAGGCATGAGCCTGCGACAAAGCCACGGCGGCAAGCAGCACAAACCCGGCGAGATGCCGGAAAGCTCCGTTTCTTTTCATTTATTCAACCCGCACTTGTATTCAGGCTCAGCGTACTCCGGTATAGAGGACACGAACCTGCTTATACAAACCATCTCCCTCGCTTTTGGTATCAACATCGGGGATGTCATTCAGCGTCGTGTGGATGAGCCGCCTCTCGTAGGGGTTCATCGGCTCCAGCAGGACGGAGCTGTGCCTCTGCCGCACCTTGTCGGCGGTCGTGTATGCCAGGCGGACCAGGCTCTCCTCCCTGCGGATGCGGTAATTCTCCGTGTCAAGGATAATCCTCATGTCCTCGCGGCCCAGATGACCGGCATAGACATTGGCGAGCAGCTGCATAGCGTCCAGGTTCTTGCCCTTGCGGCCGATCAGGATTGAGGAAGACTCGCTGGTCAGCTTTATGCCGATCTTCTTGTCCTCGCGGAACATCACCTCGACGGAGACGGTGTAGCCCATCTTCTCTATCATCGTCTTGACGAACTCCAGGAGCTTCTCCTCGAATTCGTTCTGGGGCATCGGGTTGGCGACCAGGCCGGGGTTCCTGGCCCGCTCGGTCGTGTTGGGAACCTTGCCCTCAAACTCCCCGGCAACGTGATCCTCGCTGTCAACCGGCTGGACACGGATGCGGACGTAGCCTTTCTTGAACAGGGTGCCCTTCTGCGACTCCAGTATCTCCACATCAAACTGGTCCCTCTCCAGTCCCAGCTCCTCGGCGGCCTTCTCTATGGCCTCCTTCTCGTTCTTTCCTTCGTACTCGTAAATCATATCTATAATGCTCCTCGCAAAGATTTCTTATTCAGGGAACCGCAAAAACTAGCGTCGGCCCTTCTTCTTCTTGCCGCCCATCGCCCTGTCAACGGTGCGGGGCTTGGCGGCCTCCAGCTCAAGCCTCTTCTTCGCCGTAATCCTGTTGATTATCATCTGCTGGCCGATCTGCAGTATGTTGCTGACCGTCCAGTAGAGCAAGAGACCCGACGGGACATTGTAGAAGAGGAAGAAGAACATCAGCGGCATGCCGTACATCATGAACTTCATCGAGCCCTGGCTGGCCCCCGCCGCGTTGCCGTACTGGGTAATCAAGCCGTTGAGCAGCTGGCTTCCCGTGTAGATGAAGGGAAGCAGGCGGAAGGTGTTCATCGTGAACGACGAGATGAGCGGAATCGGCTTGTCCCATGTGAAGAGGCTGTCCCCGACGGACAGGTCATCTATCCAGCCGTGGATGAAGCTCGCGCCCCGGAACTCGAAGTGATTGTTGAACACGTTGTACAGCGCAAAGAGCACCATCATCTGCAAAACCATCGGGAGGCAGCCGGAGGCGGGGTTGTATCCGGCCTCCTTGTAGAGCTTGCCCATCGCCGCCTGCTGCTGCTGGGGATCGTCCTTGTACTTCTCCTGTATCTCCTTCATCTTGGGCTGCAAGCCCGCCATCTTGATGGAGCCGAGCGCGGTGGATTTGTTGAGCGGGAAGAGGATAATCTTGAGGAAGATCGTCAGGATGATGATTGCCACGCCCCAGTTGCGGACCAGCTTGTAGATGTTCTCCAGGCACCACTTGAGCGCGACCTCTATGACAGACAGGAACCCCGAGGTCTTCAGGGCCTGGTTGAAGCGGGCGTTGACGAGCTTCCATCCGTTGGAGTCCGCGTTGTTGTATTTGATCAGCTCCTTCTCGCTGCGGGGACCCACGTAGACGTAGTAGTCATCGGTCACGTTGCCGCCGCTTATCGCGTTGCGGGTCAAAAAGACCTGCGAGTTCTCGTAGCCCGAGACCTGCTGGGCGGAGCAGGTGATGCCTGCGGACATCGTGGAGTTGTCGGCGGGCTTGACGATGACGGCAAAATACTTGCCGGCGGCTCCCGCCCACTCCCATGCCTTCTCGTAGCTGTGGCTTGAGAAGGTCTTCGCCATCTTCTTGCGCCCGTCCCACGAGACGAACTGCCTGACCTCGTAGCGGTCGCTCTTCTTGTCGTAGTGGGGGCCAATCTGCGGGGGAGTCCTGAGCGTGTACGCGACTCCTCCCAGATCCAGCGTCGCGGGGTTGCCGTCCAGGCCGTTCACCGTGACGGACAGGCGGAAAGCATAGTCGTCGGGCGTGAAGCTGTAGAGCTTGCCCAGGCGGAACCTGCGGCTCACGCCGGAATCGTCCTTCATCGTGAAGTCGCGGTAGAAACCTATCGTATAGTCATCGACCCTCTTGACGTTGAAAACCCCGTCTATGGCCGCCATCCCCGCATTCCCGAACGCGAGCGAGAAAGCGCGGTTGGAGCTGGTCACGTTGTCCGCCATCTCCACGCCCTCGCCGGTGTCCTTGTCCAGGTGCTCCACGAGCTTGTAGCTGACGATGTCGCCGCCCCGGTTGGTCAGGACGACCTTCGCCCTGTTCGTCGTCACCGTGAATTCCTGCACGGCGACCGCCCCCTGCCCGGATGCGTCCTCGCCGTCGGCAAACGAAGCCGCGGGGGAGGACTCGGAGACCTGGGCAGACAGCCTCTCTGCCTCCGCGGCCTTGGCCTCCTGCTCCGCCAGCTCGGCCGCCTGCTGCGCCTCATAGGCAGCCTGCCTCTTCGGTGCCATGTAGAACGCGTCAAAGAAAAAGTAACCGAACAGAACTATCGCGCTCAGGACGATAGCCAGTATCGTGTTTTTATCCATCATAATGTATCCTTAGTACCCGGGCGGCAAAGCCCGGGGTGTTCTCAATCTTGTCCGCCAGGCTCCCGTGCCGGCCCATGCCCCCGGCGGAGTTCCGGCTCCGGTACAGGATCCCATCCACCCTCGTGCCAGGGATTGCAGCGCATGATGCGGGCGGCGGCGAGCCACAGGCCTTTGACCGGCCCGTGCTTCTGCAGCGCCTCGACCGCATAACGCGAGCAGGACGGCGTGAAGCGGCAGACGTTCCCCATCAGAGGGGAAAGCGTCATCTGATAAAGCCGAATAGGGGCAATCAGCATGGCCGTAGCAATGCCACGACCATCCAACCGCCCCCCGGCTTTCAGTCCTTCATGAGCCCCGCTTTCCTGCATAATGTCTTCAGCTGTCCGCACCGCGAGTGGAACGAATCGTTTCCCGGATAGACGAGCAACAGCAGGTCATAGCCGGTGTTCAGGTGCGATTTGAAAATTCGATAGGCCTCACGGCTCAGACGCTTGGACTTGTTCCTGTCCACCGCCCGGCCGTAGCCCCTAGGGAGAGTAAAGGCAATTCTGTTAAGGGCCAGACCGTTCTCCTTGTAGAACAGCTTGGCCCCGTAGATACCCACCTTATTCCCCTGCTTAAAAAGTCTGGAAATTTCCTTCGGTTTTTTGATGTGTTCATCGCGCCTGAAAGGCCCCGTCTTCGGCATAACACCGGGACAGCCTTCCTTACGCCCTGCCGCCTCACTGTCCATGAAAGCCTCCGGAAATTCCCTCCAGCGCAAGCTGCTTACCAGGTCTTGGTCTTGCACTTGCCGTTCTGATACGGCTTCTTCTCGTCGGAGGCGGTGAGCTTCCAGCGTCCCTTCTGCCTCCTCCTCTTCAGGACGAGACGGCCGCCTTTCGTCGCCATCCTAGCGCGGAAACCGAATTTCCTGTTGCGCTTGACCTTGCTGGGCTGGTATGTACGTAACATATATTTCTCCTTATTGTAAAGATTTTCCGATAGTAGGCGGTAGTTTAACACAGTTTGCGCATATCCGTCAAGAGGAAGAGCGGGCGCAAAAGCGAAAATACGGGGCTTTGTTTTCCTAGCCAACGGGCAGATTGTGTGCTACAATCAGGTATACAAGGATAATCAAGGATAATATGGGAGAAACCGGAGGGAATCGATGGTAAACTACTCAGAAAATAAGGACAAGCTCTATCACATCCAGTGCGGCAAGGGGGACGTGGGACGCTACGTCATACTGCCGGGAGACCCCAAGAGGTGCGAGAAGATAGCCAAATACTTTGACAACCCGCACTTCGTCGCGGACAACCGTGAGTTCGTCACCTACACGGGAACCCTGGACGGCGTGGAGGTCAGCGTCACCTCTACGGGAATCGGAGGGCCGAGCGCGGCCATCGCGATGGAGGAACTGGTCGCCTGCGGGGCGGACACATTTGTCCGCATCGGCACCTGCGGGGGAATGCAGCTGGACGTGAACTCCGGCGACCTCGTCATAGCGACAGGCTCCATCAGGCAGGAGGGGACGAGCAAGGAGTACGCGCCGATCGAGTACCCCGCCGTCGCCAACCTGGACGTGGTGAACAGCCTGGTGGAGGGAGCCAGGAAGCTCGGCCTGCCCTACCACACGGGGGTCGTGCAGGCCAAGGACTCTTTCTACGGCCAGCACTCGCCCGAAGTCAAGCCGGTCAGCTACGAGCTCCTGAACAAGTGGGAGGCATGGATACGGATGGGCTGCCTCGCCTCCGAGATGGAGAGCGCGGCATTGTTCATCGTGGGCCAGTTCCTCCGCGCCAGGGTCGGCTCGGTGTTCCTCGTCATGGGCAACCAGGAGCGGGCCAGGAAGGGGCTGGACAACCCGATCGTGCACGACACGGACGGGGCCATACGCGCGGCTGTCGAGGCCGTCAGGATTCTCATCCAGAAAGACAAGGCGGGCAAATGATGGCCACCCTGACGGAGGAGGACAAGAAGCTCCTCTCTTATGTGGACCACACCCTGCTCAAGGTGGACGCGGGCTGGGACCAGGTCCGCGCCCTCTGCGACGAGGCGGTCCAGTTCGGGACGGCCTCGGTATGCGTCTCGCCCTGCTACGTCAGGCTGCTGAGAGACTGAGCGTACAGGCAAGGGTCTGCAAACCGTCCGGTTGAGGGTCTGCAAACCGTCCGGTTGGGGGTCTGCAAACCGTCCGGTTGGGGGTCTGCAAACCGTCCGGTTGGGGGTCTGCAAACCGAGCGGTTGAGGGTCTGCAAACCGTCCGGTTGGGGGTCTGCAAACCGAGCGGATGAGGGCCTGCAAACCGTGAGACAAAGCTTTATGGAGGTATATATATGGAAGAAAACGAGAGAAAAGCCCTGCTGGAGGGACTGCCGCTTGAGCAGATGCTGGACAAGGCCTGGTCCATGATGGACTTCGCCTACACCCCCTATTCCCACTGGAAGGTGGGAGCAGCCCTGCTTGACGCGGACGGCAAAATATGGGGAGGCTGCAACATAGAGAACGCCGCCTACGGGCCGAGCAACTGCGCCGAGCGGACCGCCGTGTTCAAGGCAGTCAGCGAGGGCGCGACCAAGTTCAAGGCAATCGCCGTGGTCGGAGGGCATGAAGGACAGGTGGAAGGATACTGCCCTCCCTGCGGAGTCTGCCGCCAGGTCCTCTCCGAGTTCTGCGGGGCGGACTTCCTCGTCATAATGCCAAAAAGCAGGACGGAATACAAGGTGCGGACGCTCGCGGAGCTTCTGCCCGAGAGTTTTTCACTGAGCAAGTAAGTTTTTTTAGTCTGAAAACGTTTTCGTCACCCTTGTTTTTGCCTTAATGCGGACAGGGGGGCTTTACTATTTTTTTCTTTTATTATAGACTAACAAAAAAGTTGGAATACGTTTCAACGGATTATAAGAGGTTTTTGTATGGCTTTGAAAAAAAGTTACTCTAAGGATAAGACTAGTTGCACGGTTACTTTCTCAGTTTCCAAGGAAGCCGCACATGGAGCAAAAGAAGTAACGATTGCCGGGGACTTCAACAATTGGTCCAGCACCGAGACTCCGCTTAAGCAGGACAAGGACGGGAGCTTTACCGTCAAGCTCAAGCTGTCCGTCGGAAAGGAATACCAGTTCCGCTACCTGCTCGATGGCAAGCACTGGGAGAACGATTGGAATGCCGACAAGTACATTCCCGCTCCTTTCTCCCACACGGACAATTCAGTCGTTATCTGCTAAGTCCGTCCGCTGTCTCAACGGCAGCTCCTTAGCTTGAACATCTTTTTGACGCTATACCTGACGATAATTCTGTTAGGAAAAGGCTCCGGTTTCGTCCTTCTTTCGGAGGAGGGCCGGGGTCTTTTCGTTTATCGCGCACCGCACCATGCCTGACTGCCGGATACTCAAAGCCAGAGAAAAAGAAGACTTCCTTCGCGCACTCGCGTTCGTCCTTCCCCATGAGAAGACCTGCTGTGCCCTGACCCGCAGAATCCTTGGCAGGGAGGACGGGGTTTGCCTTATCGTCCATGACGGCGGCAAGGGGCAGCCCGTCGTTGACGGGGTTTTCTTCTTCATTGATGACGACATCCTCCTGCCATGCCTGTCCGGGATACGGAACCGCGGGCTCAGGGCCCTCGCCGCCTTCCTGGAAGGCAAGAAGCTTTTCTGCATATCCGCCCCCGAGGACGAGCTCGCAAAAATACGGGGCCTCCTCCCCCGCCTGCAAAAGCCGCCCAGAATCCGCGAGAGCAGGAAATACTACTTCATGGAGCACCGGGACAGGGAGGCAGCCCGCCTTGCCCTAGAAAAGCTGCCCGCCGGAACCCACATCCAGATGGCCACGGCGGACGACGAGGCCGCCCTCCTGCCCCTGCACTTCGCATACATGAGGGAAGAAGTCATTATCAGGGGACGCAAGCTCAACGAGGAGTTCGAGAAGGGGCAGCTGCGGGAAGCCCTGAAAAGCCAGGTAATCGTGACGGCGGTCTCAGGCACGGGGCCAGAGACCCGCATCCTCGCAAAGGCGGGGACAAACGCGATTGCCTCCAAGGTGATGCAGCTCGGGGGCGTGTACACGGTGCAGGAAGAGCGCGGCAGGGGACTTGCCGCAGCCCTGACCGCCTTCCTCGCGGAGAGCGCGGCCAAGAAAGGAATGTCCACGGTCCTGTTCGTCGGAAAGGGGAACGCTGCCGCCGTCGCAGCCTACCGGAAGGCGGGCTTTGCGGACAGCGGCAAGGAATACACGATAGAATACTACGATTAGCGGCCGGTCACTAGCGCCTGGCGATGAGGCCCCGGCTTATCCGGGACCCGAAGAACTGAATCAGCTCCACAAGCACGAGGATAACTATGACAGCCGCCGCCATGATTCCCGTGCGGAACCTCTGGTAGCCGTAGCGGATGGCCAGGTCTCCCAGGCCGCCGCCGCCGATCGCGCCCGCCATGGCCGAATAGCCTATCAGGTTGATTATCGTCAGCGTCACCCCGTCCACCAGCGAGGGCAGGGCCTCCGGGATGAGGACCTTCAGGATTATCTGCATGTTCGTCGATCCCATCGCCTTGGCGGCGAGCACAAGCTCGGGGTTCACCTCGTTGAGGGCGGACTCAATGACGCGGGCGACGAAGGGGGCCGCCGCTATGGAAAGGGGGACGATCGTAGCCGCCGTCCCGATGCTCGTCCCGACAATCAGGCGGGAGAGGGGGAAGAGGACGATCATCAGGATGATGAAGGGGAATGAGCGCAGGACGTTGACTATGCGGCTCAGCACCTGGTTCAGGACCTTGCGCGGCATTATGCCGTTCTCGTTCGTGATGCAAAGGAGCACGCCGAGCGGGAAGCCCAGGACCATGGAGAACAGGGTCGAGAACAAGACCATGATGAGGGTCTGGAGAGTCGAGGTCCCGACCAGATAAAGAAGCTCAGACATTTACCGCACCTCCTTGCCGTCGGCGGTCTTTTCCACTATGACACCGTTCTCCCTGAGGAAGG
>JAFSSU010000003.1 GCA_017450845.1 Treponema sp. | reverse complement strand
TGATGAGATGGAACATCTCGTTGGAGAGCTGGAACTCGCTCTCGTCCGCCATGCTGACGAAGTGCCGCTCGTGCAGGGTGAGCAGCTTGCGCTCGATGTTGGCGACCTGCTCCCCCGTGGCCCTTCGGACATCGGTCTAGTCGCGCAGGGAGAGGAACCTGGAGTCCGCCTGGTACAGGACGTTCCCGCCGCCGTCCGTTATGTCGGTGTGGTGGTGCAGGCTGAACAACTTGGTCGTCGTGAAAAGAGAGACGGCCGGAACGCCGAAGCTGCTGACGTTGCAGGCGTTCGCCTCCTCCCCCGCCTCGCGGAACCTGTGAATCTTCGAGAAAACACCCATGAGGGCCTCCTTCTTCCGTCCTTGCCCCCAGTATAGCGGAAACGCCTGGCAGGGGCAACACGAGGGAAGGGGCGGGTCACCACGCGGAGTTTTCCATCTCCCTGTAGCCGGACTCAAAGAAGCGCATGTCGCCCTTTATGGCCGCGTTCGCCGCGTCGATGTCAAAGGCCGAGAGGTCCAGGTCATCGCACCCGAGCCAGTCCCTGGCCTCCTCATACTCCCCGCCGGATTTCCTCTGGAAGGCATCCCGGAGGCCTTCCAGCCCGCCGGGCCCTCCGCAGTCCTCTATTATCCCGTAGCCCTGCCCTTCGGTGACGAAGGGGGTCTTCCCGCCCCGGGCGGCCGGCTTGAGGCCGGCATCCACAACATTTATCCTGAAGCGCCAGTCATCCCCGAAATCGTATGTGAAATAAAACTCCGGGTTCTCCCCGCCGTTGAAAACCTCGCAGAGCTTTGTTTTCCTCGCGGCAAGGGTCTCCGAGTCTTTGCCCATGGAGGACATGGAGGGAAAGCCCGTTCCGAAAGGACCGCCGCCGGCATCGGGGGAGCATTCGATCTGTATATCCCTCAGCCGGAATTTCATGGAGGCAATCTCCTCCTTGCTTCTGCCCTCCGCCTGCATCCGCTTCACGGCGTTCCTGATGACGGGAATCTCAAAGGAATACAGGTGGCTGCCGCCGGCCTTGAAGACGGACATGAGGGTATATGCCAGTTTCGTCATGGTAAAATCGGCAGGGACGAGAATCCGCCTCCAGATTTTGGGCTTGTAGCCCTCGAGCTCCGCGTACAGGCAGCAGGCGGGCCGGCTTTGCCCTGACGCGGGGGACCGGGGCTTCCTGCCCTTCGCGCCGGCCGGAAGATTTGCCCCTTCGGGCTCCGGGACGGGCTCCCGCATCTTGTCGCTGCCGATGATTTCCTCCGCAAATATGTACTCATCCCCGCCGATGTCCCGGCATCTGAAGAGGGACTTGTTCAGCCCGTCAGCGACCGCGAGCAGGGAAGCTCTCCAGCCCGGCGCATCGTCCGGCAGGACGTGTCCGGAGATGATCATCTTCATGCCCCTCATCGCGGCAAGGACGCCGCGGCTGTTCGTCCCCGTGACCACGGAGCTCCCGCAGTCCGCCCCGATGAATTCGTCGAACAGGGGGGAAAGGCCCGCATGCTCAAAGTATGCCCGTATTCCCCGCACCGCGGCGCCAAAGAACGATTCCTCGGAATCCAGCCCGTCCGCCGGAACCAGCAGCGAGAAGAGCGAGAATGAGTTCGTCAAAAGGAAACAGGCAGTCCCGCCGCAGTCAACGATATCGACGAACCAGTCGCAGTAGCGGTTCGCAGCCTTCCGGTCATCCGCGCAGGATGCGGAAACCAGGCCGGCCGCATTTTTTGTCATCCTGAAAATCATGCGTCCAGTATAATGGAGGACATCAGTAACGTCTACAGACCGCCGGAAAGTGCGGGAGGGGGGGCCAGGCTACAAAGCCAACGTTTTTTGTGCTGGAGGCAGAATATGAATTCATAGTAAGCAGCTATAAAATCTGATACATAAATATGCAGCCATCATCATACTTTGGTTTCACATGTGAGTGAACATATTTTTCTTTCTCCTCAGAAAGCCTTGCAAAGCTCTCGTTCTCCTCCGTTGTCGCCATGACTTTCAGGTATTCTTCCAAACCTTTCCCCGTCGTCTGCTGGACGGAAAAATTCTTTATAAGCTTCGCATTATCCTCGGAGTGTCAGATAGGTGCTGATAATAGAAAGTATCGGTAGTGATATGCGAGTCAGGAACGAACGCCTCGGGCGACCGAACCATCCGTTCATCCAGTCCCAGTTTAAGGGATATGAGTTTGCGAAGCTCGCCTTGATGTACCGGAACGCAATATTCAACGGCTTCCAGCACGGATGGGAGCCTGCCCCAGACATCGCACAGGCCCGAGCTTTTGGCTATCCATTTAAATTTGTTGGCTACAACGCACATTGATTCGATGACCAAACCTTAGAAGTTCACGCGACAAAACCTTTAAGCTTCACGTGTCCAAACCATCCGTTGCGTCATGACAGGGCCTCAAGGACATCCTTCTTGTAATGGCCGATTATGGCCTTCACGGTAAGGTCCTCCAGTCCGGTGCCACGCCCGCGGATCCTCGCCACGATGATGTCGTCGTCGATGGTCCTGCGGACGAAGCGGGCAAGGTACTTGCCCTTGCTTTTTCCCAGCATGTTCTTGTACAGCACAACGTTGCCCTTGGAGGCGTTGTCATCCGTGAAATCAATTTTTGTGACTTCCATAATAAAACTCCTTATAGCGACTTACGACTCGTCGGCAAACCTCTAAAAACCGCCAAAGGCGAGTTTTTAGAGGTGCCCTTGTTTTTTACGGAAGAAAGAAAATCTCTTATCTCAGGGCTCGTCTCATTCTCATCAGGTTTCAGCGGCTTCCCTGTTCTTTTTGGAGCCGCTCGATCCTGCACCCGTGGGTCTTGGTCTTCTCGTCGTAATTGATTCCGACGAAGAGCAGGTTGCCTGAGTAGGCCGACAGGGAGTCAAAGTACTTCTTCTCCCGTATCTGAGTTATCGCGCTGCCCGCGCTTCCGTTCCGCTTGAGCTCGATCACCATCGCAGGGATATCGGGAACGAAAGGGATGAAAACGACGTCGGCAAATCCCTTTCCCGCCGTCATCTCCTTGACTATCGTGTACTTGTTCAGCGCGTATATATATGACAGGTATATCGCCGACTGCAGCGCGTCCTCGTTGTTATAGCTCCTGTTCGACGTGACATGGATATGGCTCTCGTCGAGAGACCGGGCCACCGCCTCCCCGTTCATCCTTAGCGTCTCGGCCAGGAGTTCCTTGGAGGCCCGGATTATCCTGTTCGTCACGGCGTACTCGTCCACCACGGAGACGGCGTTCTTCCATTCCTGCAGCACCTCCCTGTTGGGGATGCGGCAAGTCCCCTCCTCGCTGTCGTAGGCAAGGTACCCAAGGTGAATCAGGTAAGTGAACACGTCGTCCTTGCCCGTGAACTCCGTCATCGTGTTCATGAACATCGTCACGTTCACGTCAACGCTCTCTCCCGCGAGCATCCGGACCACGTCGTCCTTGGTTCCAGCGAAGTTCGCCCGTATGCGGTCTGCTATGACCGCGTAGGTGGAGGTCTTGCCCCAGTAGCTCCCGCACTTTCCGTCCTCAAGGGACATCACGACGGATTCTGGGTTGTAAATCTCGAAACCCCGCTGGCTGTAGCCGTCGTACCACCTTTTGTACTCCCCGAAGTCCGCCCCGTACTCCCCGCACAGGGCCCGTACCTCCGGTGCGGTGAACCCGATGAACTCCGCCAGCCTCCCCGCGTCCAGTATCGTGTACTCGCGGAAGTTGTTCAGCTTGGACTGCACCCTGTCGCGCACGACGGGCAGGATTCCCGTGATGTATGCCAGAGCGATGGCCGGGCGCAGGGTGTCGCTCTTGAAAAGCCCGTTCAGGAAACCCAGGTACTGGGAAAAAAGCTCCTGGCTCACGCTCTCGCGCACCAGCACGTCGTACTCGTCTATGATGACGACGAACCGCTCCCTATTCCCGGCGTATGCCTTGAGGATGCAGTTGCCCACGGAGTCCTTCTGGTCAAAGCTTATGTCCGGGAACTGCGCGGCGAACTCCCCGACAATCCTGTCCTGCAACTTGTCAAGCAACCTGTCCTTTTCCCTCTCGTTCTGGTACTCGCTGTTCATGTCTATCTTGATGACGTTCAGCTTGTTCAGGTTGCTTTCGAAGCCCGGGTCCCTGCTTATCTTGAACGGTGCGAAGAGCTCGCGAGAGTCGCAGCCCTTGGAGTAGTAGGCCGACAGCATGTTGCCCGCAATGGTCTTTCCGAATCGGCGCGGGCGGGACACGCAGACATACTTGTTTGCGGTCTGCATGATATCGTTCAGGACCGCTATCATCAGCGTCTTGTCAACGTATATCTTGGAGCCTATCGTCTCCTTGAAGTTCTCGTTGCTCGGGTTCAGGTAGATTCCCATCCGGTGCCTCCTTGCAATGGTCTGCGGAGTACCATTGTAGCACTATGAGGAGAAAGATGGAAGGGCTGCGGCAAAGCCTCCTGTAGCGGGCAGTTCCTCCGGCAGGCGCGGTTCCGGATCACCCGCCGGCGTATCCGAGCCAGCCCCCGTAAATCTCACCGCCGCCGTCGCTGCTCCCGCCATGCGAGCTGCACGAGGCGAGCATTGCCGTCATGGACAGAAGCGCGGCTGCCAGTTTCAGAAAGTTCTTCATCGTCTTTACCTTTCTCAT
>JAFSSU010000291.1 GCA_017450845.1 Treponema sp. | reverse complement strand
GCAATGCAGAGGGCCATGAGGCATACGGCTCCCCTCCGGCAGGCACGGCGCGTCACTGGACCTCCCCTAGGCTTCCTTCTGCATCGGCATGATGATGTGGAAGTAGTGGGAGGCGGGCTCGGGCCTCATGGTGACGGCCTTCATCTCCTCGCTGAACTCGAAGGCTACCCTGTCCGCGCCGATGACGCGGAGGGGCTCGTCGATGTAGCGGTAGTTCATTGCGATGACGGTGTTCCCGCCCTCGTAGGATGAGGCGATCTCCTCGTCCGCGCTGCCCAGGTCGCTCTGGCGGCTCGTGATGCGGAGGAGGCCCGGCTCTATGTTGAAGTAGATGCGGCCCGCTTTCTTGTCCACCATCAGGGCGACGCGCTTCATCGCCGAGACGAGCTCGTCCTTGGAGACGGTGAAGCTGTTGGGCTGGCTCGCGGGGATGACGCGCTCGTATGCGGGGAACTGTCCGTCTATGAGGGCCGCACCGAAGCGGTAGCTCGCGAACTTGAAGAAGACCATCTTGTCGACTATCGCCATGCTGACGTTGCCCTCGTCCGGGCAGTGCTTCAGGACGATCCCGAGCACCTTGGGATGGATTATCGCGGAGGGGAAGTCCGGCACGCCCGCGAGGATTTCCTTGGAGGAAAAGCCCATGCGCCTTCCGTCGGTCGCCACCATGTTCAGCTTGTCGCCCTTCTTCTCGAAGTACACGCCGTTCATGAAGTAGCGGGTCTCGTCGCTGGAGACCGCGAAGACCGTCTGCGCGATCATCTCCTTCAGGTCCTTGGCGCCGACCTCGAAGTAGGGCGCGTCCTCGGAGACGGCGACCTCGGGGAACTTCTCCTCGCTCATCGTCCGCATCTCGAACTTTATCTTCTTGCCGACCGGGCGGATGACCACGCCCTGGGGCTGCCCCCCGTCGTCGGCCTGCTGGACGAACTCCACCTCGCCCGCCGGGAGCGCGGCCAGGATGCCCATGAACTTGTCGCAGTAGACGGTGGTGGAGCCTTCCTCCTGCACCTGGACCGGGACGGAGGCAAGGAAAGAGACCTTCACGTCCGTCGCCTTTATCGTGAGCGTGTTGCCGGCTGCGGAAAGGAACACGTTGGAAAGTATGGAACCCGCGTTCTTGGTCGAGATTATCTCCTGGGCGATTGCTACCTCGCCGATCATCGCGTCGCGGTCAAAAGTGAACTTCATCGTCAAAACTCCTTCTTCCATTGTATCACAAAGAGGGGGGAATGGCTAGACAGTTCCCGGGGGAGGGCGGAGGCCGGGAAAGCAAAAAAACTTGCTTCTTTCCATGAAAATGGTAGAATGGGCATCAGGAGACAGCGAATGAGAAAGATCTTTGTTTTGCTCGCGGCCCTGTCGCTTGCGGCCGCCGCCCCCCTCTCAGCCCAGAGCCAGTCCGGGGGCGGCAGGGAGGCCGCGGACAGCTACGCGGACACGCGGACCTTCGTCTATGACATCGAGGACAAATATGCCGACGAGCACCCGACGGCCAGGACGGTCAGGCTGACGCTGGAATTCACGCCGCTAAGCGGGGACGTCCGCTTCCACTACAGCTGCCTGCAGGCCAGCTACGACCAGGGCGAGGCGATGAACACCGCGCGCCGCGTGTTCCAGGACATAGCCAGGGAGATGGGCTTCATGAACTACAGCTACAAGGGCAAGGACAAGACCAGGTACTACAAGGACAAGGCGACGAAGCAGAGGATGGCCGAGTACAGCACCTTCGTCAGCTTCACCAGGTGAGGCCCCCGCGCGGACGCACGGAGGGCACGGGGCTCATGAAGTCGCCTGCGTCTCAGCCTCCTCCCCCAGCAGCCCATGCTCCGCGAGCAGCTGGTTCAGGTATGCGCTGTCCGTCGACGCGCGGCGCAGGTCGTCCACCCGCCCCTCGCTGAACATCCGGCTCATCAGCGTCTGGGCAGAGGCCAGTCCCGTGGCGAGCCCCTCACCGCGCCCTTCGTTCCAGCCTTCCTTCCTGCTTTCTCTTTGCATCTTTCCCAATACGTCGTACATATTCGGACCTCCTCTTTTCGTATCATCCTCACGCACAGCGTTCTGCACGTCCTCAAATTTCCTGTTACCGGACAGCACCCTCATCAGCTGGAGCACCTCGTGCACGTGCCGTATCGTCTCACGGGAGGGCTCGTAGTCCCTGTTCACCCGCATCTGCACGAAGTAGTCCGCCACGATCCGGAAGTCGCTCCTGAACTTGGCGACCGTCTCCGGCGGAAGCCACGCTATCTCGAAGACGTTCACCCTGTAGTCGCTGACATAGGGCGCGAGCTCCGGCGGGACCGCCAGCCGCTCCAGCAGCGAGCGGGGCTTCCTCCAGCGCCGCATCCCGAAGTAGAGGACGAGCGTCACCACGGGGTAACGGGGCGGCCTGCCCCCGGGCTTCCCGCCGCCCTTCTTCCCGCGCTCCTTGTCCGCGAGCAGCTGCGCCCGGTAGCCCGCGCCGTCATAGCTCGCGACCCGCAGGGGGATGTCCGCGTCGACGGCGGTCTGGTTCTCAAGCCCGTAGAGACAGATGCGGATGTTCCCTTCCCGCCAGTACTTGGCGATGTCGCGCTCCTGCTCGTGAAGCCCGTCGTCCGCCTTGTACTGCGACAGGCGGGAGGTCTCCGACAGGGCATCCTCCCGCACCAGCCGCCTTC
>JAFSSU010000290.1 GCA_017450845.1 Treponema sp. | reverse complement strand
GCATGGACTTTCCCGATTTCTTTCAGCGTCCCGGAGTCCGCAGTGAGCAAATCCGCCGGGAGGAGCAAATTGTAATACTCCTTCTTGAAGGCTCCGTTCCGGGTATCCTCGATGAGCCTGTCTATGGCAAAGCTTCCGTCATCCGTGGCATATTTCTCCAACAGTTCGTCCGGTATGAGAACTTCGTTTTTCTTGTAATCATACAGGGTCACCGCGTAAAAGTATTCGGCCAGCAGCTTGGTCAGATAGGTCGTCCTGGCCATCGGAGAAAGGTCCCGCACATTCTTGTTCATAGAAGAATCTTAGCACGGATGTATGGAATTTTCAAGCAATCGGGAATGGGAACCTATCCCGTTGAGCCCCTCTGCCTCAGCCCTGTTTTTTTCCGTAGGTCACGTATCTGAGCCAGGCAGTTACCCCGCTGATGATCCAGACGATTCCCGAGGACAGCCAGATGCCGAATTCCCCCAGTCCCAGGTACTTTGTCACGAGGATGGGGACGGTGAAGCGGCCTATGACCTCGACAATCCCGTTGAAGAGGGCGAAGAACGCGTCTCCCATGCCGGTCAGCACCCCGCGGACGACGTATATCAGGCCGAGGGCGACGTAGAAGACGCTGGTTGTCCTGAGGCCCATCGTCCCCATATCGATTACCTGAATGTCGGACACGAAGAGCGAGGTTATGCCCCTGCCCAGGAACTGCATGATCAGGAGCATCGCCGCCGACAGGATGAGCATGATGAGAAGGCCCTTCCGGTAGCCTGCCGCCACGCGGTCATATTTCTTTGCGCCGTAGTTCTGCCCGCAGAAGGTGGAGAGCGACGCGCCGAGCGTCTGGTATGGCTGGTGTATCAGCTGCTCTATCCGGTTGGTCGCGGTGAAGGCCGCGACGGCGACCGTTCCGTAGGAGTTGACGACCCGTTGCAGGGCCATTGAAGAGACGGCGATGAGGGCGAACTGCAAGGACATCGGGACACCCAGGCGGAGGATTTTGTCAATCATCTGTGTCCGTATGACGAAGTCTTTCCGGCTGAGCCTGAAATAGGCGTTCGTCCGCCAGGCGTAGACCGCGCAGCTCGTCGCCGCCGTGAACTGGGATATTATGGTCGCGACGGCGACCCCCTTTATGCCCTGCTTGAAGAAGTACACGAGCACGACGTCCAGCACGACGTTTATCACCGTGGAAAGGATGAGGAAGTAGAGAGGGGACTTGGAGTCGCCCAGGGCGCGGAGCATGGCGGACAGGTAGTTGTAGAGCGAGACGAAGATGAGTCCTGCGCACATGAAGCGGACGTACATGGCCGCGTCGGGCAGGATTTCTGGCGGTGTGCTCAGCAGGGCGAGCAGGGCGGGGGCGGAGACGAAGCCGATTGTCCCGAACAGGACGGGGACGACGAGCATGATGAGCCCGGTGTTGACGATGCAGCCCTTGACCTTCTCCTCGTCGTGCGCCCCGTAGAACTGGGACGCTATGATGCCGCCCCCGTTGCCTATGCCGTTGCAGAGGGCGAAGAACATGAATGTTATGGATGCCGTGGAGCCCACTGCCGCGAGCGCGTCCGCCCCGACGAATTTTCCGACGATGATGGAGTCCGCAAGGTTGTACAGCTGCTGGAACTGGTTCCCGACCAGGGCCGGCAGGGCGAACATCAGGAGGTGCCGCACCGGGTTGCCGACGGTCATGTCAGTCGTATTGTCTCTCATATCTCTCTCCGTCCGCGAAGTATAGACCATCTGCCTGCTTTGTTCTACAGAGACAGGGGGGGGACGGCATGCCGCCTAACAGAAATTTAACGGCGGCCCCGCCCTTGACACAAAGCGTGCATTTTAATAGAATACTTTCCACTCTCGTACATAGAACTAATTTAGGTAGGTAAACGATATGTCTAGAACTTGCGACCTTTGTGGCAAACACACTTCCTTCGGAAACACCGTCAGCAAATCATACAACCATGTCCGCAGGTCATGGAAGCCGAACCTCTTGAAGATTAAGACCGAGGTCGGCGGCCGCACCGTCACCCTCCGCATCTGCACCCAGTGCCTCAAGAGCGACTTTGTGACCAAGAAAATCAACGTCCACCCGGCCAACAAGCCCGTGGAGACCCCCGCCGAGGCAAAGTAAGCCTGTTTTACATCTGCTTTCTCAGGGACACACCCGTCGGCCCATGCGCCGGCGGGTTGTTTTTTGCCCGTGCCCAGGCATTTGAAAAACATTTGGAAAAATGATACAATCCCCCGCGTTATGCTAGAGTTGACTGTAAACGCAAAATCCCCGGGAGCCATAACGGCCGCTTTTAGGCGGATGCACGAGATGGTCATGACCGGGGCCGTGGAGAGGGGGGCCGCGTTCCACCTGGTCCTTTGGCCGGGAACTTACCGGGAAAGCATACGTTACAATATGTCCAATCCCCTTATCATGGAGTGTACGCAGGGACCGGCCTCCGGCTGCATCATTCAGGCCGACAACTGCGAGGCCTTTCACAAGGGGCGCGAGAACCGCTCGATTTTCTTCTTCGGGCCGAACGCGACGAACGTGACCCTCAGGAATTTCACTGTGGAGAACACACATCTCAAGTCCGTCGAGGCGGAGAACACCAAGCCTGACAGCGCGGAGGCGTTCGTCTGGGACAACAGGTCCGGGACGCTCAAGGCGGAAGGAATGACCTTCATCGGCAGGCAGAACACGATATTCGTCCGAGGCTTCTCCTGGTTCCTCGGCTGCCGGGTGGAGGGCGACACCGACATCGTGTACGGTGAGCCGGAGCTTTCCGTGCTGGAGGACTGCGCCATTCATGTCCGGGACGACAACCGGGGCGACTACAACGGTTTCGCGGTAAAAAGCAGGACGGACGCGGGCAGGCAGGGCTTCGTGTTCACGGGCTGTACGTTCACGGGCGAGAAGCGTAAGAAAAGCTCCCTCTACGTCTACCGTACCGCAGGCCTTGGCAAGGCTTCTACGGGCAAGGACTTTGACAACGCGGCATTCATAAACTGCCGGGTCTCCGAGG
>JAFSSU010000289.1 GCA_017450845.1 Treponema sp. | reverse complement strand
TGTCGTGCGCACCAGCTTCCTTGGCGGCCTCCTCGGCCTTCTCCTGCGCGATTTCCTCAGCGGTCTGCTGGTGAATCATCTTGTAGATTCCCGTGGACTTGCCGATGTTCGTCAGGAACTTGCTGACGGAGATGTCCTTGGAGTGGCCCCAGTTCTCCGTCCCCTTGATAATCTTGTCCATGCCGGTCCCGCCCTGGACGGCCTCGACGGCAGTGTCCTGGGCAAGGGCCTTCGTCCCGATCGAGATGACGGAGGCCATGGCCATGATTGCCAGCATGACAAGGGCTATTTTAGTGTTGTTCGCTTTCCTGTTCAGAGGCATTGTGCTTTCCTTAGTTGATCTGTGCGACGGCCTGACCGTTCTTGAGCTGCGTTCCCGCCGTGGCAAGGAAGTGCACCTTTCCGGATGCGGGGGCCTTGATCTCAAGCTCCATCTTCATGGACTCGATGATGACGACCGTGTCGCCCTTGTTCACCTGCTCGCCCTCGTTCTTGGCGGTGCGGAGGAAGGTTCCCGCGACAGGCGCATTGACCATCGTTCCACCGGCGCCTGCGGCGCCAACAGGAGCAGGCTGCGGAGCAGCCTTGGCTCCTGCGGCAGGAGTCGCAACCGGAGCCGCAACAACGACACCGCCGATGTTGGCGAGGACCTCGCCGTTCTTGACCTGTGAGCCGGGGGCGACGATGTAGGAGACCGTGCCGGACTCGGGGGCCTTGACCTCAAGCTCCATCTTCATGGACTCAAGGACGATGATCGTCTGTCCCTTGTTCACGTGGTCACCGTTCTTGCAGCTCTGGCGCAGCAGGGTTCCCGCGACGGGGGCCTTGACCTCTGCCCCGCCGGTAGCGACGGCGGCCGAGCCGCCAATGGCAGCAGGAGAAGCCCCGCCCTCGGCGACGTTGACGTTATATGCGGTTCCGTTGACCGTGATGCTGCTTCCGTTCGTCGTGACGGCGTAGGCGGTTCCGTTGACCGTGACCGTGTAGCTTCCGCTGGCAGAGCCGGAGGAAGCGGCCTTGGGGGTCTCCTTGAGGGCAAAGGCCTCCTCTGCCTTGACCGGGCCCTTGGCGCGCTCGGCGAAGAACTTGGGGGCGACGTTCGGGAACATCGCGTAGGTCAGCGTGTCCTCGTCAGAACCGTTTCCGCCGTTCTTCTTGGACTCCTCCACCATCTTGTCCCACTCGGGCTCAATCTTGTCGGCGGGGCGGCAGGTGAGGACCGCGTCCATCTTGTTCTGCTCCAGGGCCTTCTTGACCAGGTCGGCGTTGGCCTCGGCGGGGAGCTTTCCGAAGCGGCCCGTGATGAGGTTGCGGAAGTCCTGGGTCATGTTGACGTAGCGGCCCATCAGGACGTTCATGACGGCCTGGGTTCCGACAATCTGGCTGGTCGGCGTGACGAGGGGCACGTAGCCCGCGTCCTTGTGGACCTTGGGCAGCTCGGCCAGGACGTCGTCCATGCGGTCTCCGGCGTTCTGCTGCTTGAGCTGGCTCTCCAGATTGGAAAGCATTCCGCCGGGAACCTGGGAGAGCAGGATGCGGGTGTCGGCCCCCAGGAAAGAAGACTCCAGCGAGGAGTAGTGCTTGCGCACCTCGCGGAAGTAGGCGGCTATCTCGAGCAGCTTGGACGTGTCCAGCTGGGTGTCAAGGTCGGTTCCCTTGAGCATCTCGACGACCGTCTCCGTGGGCGAATGGGACGTTCCCATGGACATGGAAGAAATCGCGGTGTCCACGTAGTCAGCGCCGGCCTCGGCTCCCTTGAGCAGGGTTGCGACGGAAAGTCCGGTCGTCGCGTGGGTGTGAATCTCGACGGGAAGGTCGACCTTCGCCTTGATTGCCTTCACCAGGTCGTAGGCGGCGTAGGGCTTCAGGAGGCCGGACATGTCCTTGATGCAGATGGAGTCCGCGCCGAAGTCGGCGTAAGTCTTGGCAAGCTCGGCATATTTCTCAATCGTGTGGTAGGGGGTAACGGCATAGGAGATTGCCATCTGGACGTGCTTTCCCGTCTTCTTGGCGGCCTTGGTCGCGCACTCCATGTTGCGGGGGTCGTTGCAGGCATCGAAGATGCGGAAGACATCGATTCCGTTCTTGGCGGCAATCTCGACGAACTTCTCGACGACATCATCCGCATAGTGGCGGTAGCCGAGCAGGTTCTGGGCGCGCAGCAGCATCATGATCTTGGAATTCGGCATGGCGGCATGGAGCTTGCGGAGCCTTTCCCAGGGATCCTCATTCAGGAAGCGGATGCAGGAATCATAAGTAGCTCCGCCCCAGCCCTCGACGGCCCAGTAGCCGATTTTGTCAATCATACCGCAGGCGGGAAGCATATCCGCCGTGGTCATACGGGTCGCATGAAGCGACTGGTGCGCGTCGCGGAGCACCAACTCTGTTATACCAACCTTAGACATAAAAACCTCGTATACTCGTGTTGTATTCTGAACTTAATTATATAGAAGAAAACTGGAAGAACAGCTACTTCGTATGTATCGCGGCCGCTATCGCCGCGACCACGGCCTGCGTATCTGCGGCAGGGGCAGCAGGGCTGGCGGCAACATTCGAAGTGTCCGGGCTTTCCTTATCGGCCCCGACGGCATGAAGCACCGCATGCAGGGCATACATTGAAATAATCATTATGATAAGGAAGGAGAAGACGACACCCATACCAAGCAAAGTCAGCATTGAACTCTGGCTAATCATCTGAGCTATGGTCATGATTCCTCCGATTAAAAGAAAAAAACGAAATTACACCAATTATAGAAGATTGCGGGAATTTATACAAGGGCAAAACAGCTGTGCCGGGCGACACAAAACATGGTGGCGGGCGACACAAATCGCCGTGTCGGGCGACACAAATCGCCGTGTCGGGCGACACAAAACGTGGTGTCGGGCGACACAAATCGCTGTGTCGGGCGACAGACAGAAAAGCTCAGCGTTCCAGGAGTTTCGATGCCGCCGCCCGGGCGTTCATCCGGTTACCGTAAATGGAAAGGGAATCCTCGACGAGCCAGCCCCGGTCAAAGCCGTACCAGGTGACGACCCGGACAGTGCCGTCAGAGTCCTTGACGCTGCTTATCTTCTTGCCGGTGACCATAAGGACATCTCCCCGCCGGGCGTGCTGCAGGACCTTGTTCTCGAAGCCCGCGTCCTCTCGGAAAGCCGCGACCGGGTCCATTATGACAGCCCATTCCACGCCGGGCAGGTAATCAAGCGGCTCCTCCCCGGGAAGGCCGAAGTCTATGGCTTCCTCTGCCTTCCTGCGGCAGGAGGAAAACAAAAGGGAAAGGGCCAGGAGAAGGAAGAGCCCGGAAAGAAAACGACGGCTACGCATTATCAGGCAAAGACTCCATGTACTGCCTGACGGCAGGATACAGCTTCAGATCGCTGTCAACAAAGCTCAGGCCTTCCACCTCATCTATGCAGGCCCAGCGGTATCCCGTATGCTCGGTCAGGACATAAGGAGTTTCCAGCCCGTCATGGGGCACGAAGACCCGGTAGGCATGGAGGGTGACATCAGCACCGTTGTGGACGAAGACCGTCCCGGCAATCTTCTCGCCGACGGTGACCTCCACGCCGAATTCCTCGCGGAACTCGCGGACGACGGCTTCTGTTTCGGACTCACCTGCCTCAACCTTGCCGCCGGGGAACTCCCAGCGGCCCCCCATCTGCCCCGTCGGGTTCCGGTGGGCTATGAGGACTTTCTTCCCCGCGAGGGCAATGCAGGCGATGGAAGAGGCTGTGCTCTCTTGCTGCATGGCCTAGAGAAGGATGACCTTGGGAATAAGGAAGTGGATGACCCCGACAGCAAGGCAGATAAGGCCCACGAACTTGCGGGAGTCTATGAAGATGGACTCGACGGTCTCGTTGAGGGAACTGCCGTCGGAGGAAATCTCGTAATACTCGACGAGGAAGGCAAAGCCTCCGAGCATACCGGCAAGGGCGGGAAGGATGTCGCCGATGAAGGGAACGTCCATCGGGGAAAGCAGCTTGATTATCGCGACGAAGATGCTGAGGATTCCAGTCACCAGGCGGAAGGTCCTGTTGTTGAAGACGGAGAAATTCTCCAAGGAAGCCTTGCTGCCCGAGGCGGCCACGGGAGACGCGTCGGAATCCTCTTCCCCGATGTCGCCGAAGGAATCATCATCATCCGTGTCAAAGGAATCCATCGTCGCGGGAAGGTTCTCGTCCCCGTCAGAAGCAGAAGAATAAACCGTGAGGTCGCGGCCGTACATCAGCACGAGCCCCACTATGATATTGAACAGGACGGAAAGAAAATAAAACTGTGCCATTCCCTGAACTCTCCTTTTATCTCTATTTTTTCCCCATTATAATGCACAAAGGGGATTTTGTATAGGGTTTGCGCGGCGCATAGGGTTATTTCCGTATGACGGACGAGCTGAGCCTGATCGTCTGCCCGTCCACGGACAGGGAGCAGGTGACCTTGGCAGCGTCATAGTCGGAGAAGCTTGCGCGGATAAAGCGGCTCTCCCCCTCCGGGGACTCATAGAGGAAGTCCTGGGAGACCGACTCGGAAACCTGCCCGTCGCTGTTGGTCACCTGGAAGCTCGCGGTACACGACTTGTCCCCGAAGTCTCCCCGGTGATGCTTTTTGGTCATGTAGGAGGGCCTGAGCTCGACGCTGACAAGGAGCTGCTCCTGGAAGGAGAAGGCGGTCATCTCGCAGTACATGCCGCCGACCGTCCCCTCGTTCGCGCCCCCCCTCAGGAAGCCCAGCACGAACACGAGAGCCATGCATATGATCATCCCCATGAAGATGGCCCGGTTGGACTTCGTTCCGACCAGGACGCGGAAGAGGCCGCGCTTGGGCAGGTTCTTCCCCTCGGCAAGGTCCCGCAGGGGCATCTTGTCGTTGTCGTAGTACTTGCGGAACTCACCTTTCTGGTGGTAGAAGTGGAGCGGCTCCTCGCCCTCGGCATATCCGTCTATCGCATTGTTTTCCATAAAAAAGCCCCTAGTTGTTTATGACAGACTGTATCAGGCTGTCCGTCCGCCACCAGACGACATCCGCCTTGTCGTTCCTGACGAAGAGGGCCGACAGGATGCCGGACTCGCTCAGGTCAAAGTCGTAGTACAGGAGCTTCTTGCGGTCCACGGCAAGCTCCCGCCTGAGAATCCGCTGCCCGTCCCCCTCTATCATCTGTAGGTCGAATCCCTTCTGGGTGCTGACGATGAAGAAAAGCCAGCCGCTCTCGGTCACGCCGAGAAAGTCGTACGGGATGCTGTACTGCTCGCCGGAAAAGCCCTCGGTGATTTCCTCGCTGTCGCTGAGGATTTCTATGGGCTCCCCGTACAGGCCGTCCTCGACGGAAAGGGAGTAGACGCGGGAGGAGTCGTAGTCCACGCCGGACTGAAGGCGGCTCGCCTCGTCTATATAGCTCTTGTAGTAGTCCACCGCCAGGTAGAGGGTGCGGCTGTTATAGTCTGGGATTATCGACGTGATGTTGGAGAAGGAGTCCAGCCCCTCGTCCTTGAGCGGGTTGGGGACGCTGTCCTTCGCGATCGGCAGCTGGTAGAGCAGGTAGCCCGAGGCCGAGAACCAGTAGACCGTGTAATACGACGACAGGTAGCAGACGACGACCAGCTCGCCCGCGTTGTTCGTGTAGATGCCCTTGACGTAGGGGAAAGGCGTGCCGCCCGGCCCCTGCTGGCCTATGTAGTCCATGTAGTTGCCCTTGCCGTCAAAGCGGAGGACTATCTGGCTCAGGACGAGCTGCTGCTTCTCGTCCTGCTCCTGCCTGTCCATCGGCAGGGTATCCACGACGTAGAGCTTCTGGGAGGAATCCACCGTTATGCCGGAAAGCTCGTTGAAACCGTACTCGACGGCCTTCATGGTCGTCTCGCGCCCCCCCTTCTGCTGAAGGAATGAGGACTTGGGGTTGAATTCGGGGTTGTAGAAGTAGACGACGAGGTCGCCGAAGTTGTTCATCTCCATTATCTTGCGGGCCTCGCCGTTGAGGATGTAGAAGAAGCCGTTCCGCATGACGATGGACGTGCTGACCTCGGAGACGGAGGTCAGGTCAAAGACGTTCAGCTGGTTCTCGAAGTTCCCGTAGCCCAGGCTGAATATAGCCTTCTCCTCAAGTGACACAACCTTGCCGGGCCGCTCGCATGACAAAAATGAGAGTCCCGCCGCCAGGAACAGGACCGGGAGCAGGAAGCTGACGCGGGGAAAGCGGCTGCAAGGTGTATTTTTCATATTATCGATAGAATAAAGAATCAAAGTCTTATTGTCAATGATTCAAAAAAAGGTTATAGTACTCGGCGTTATGTTCGACAAGATTTTGACCTTTTTCTTTGGATCCCAGAACGAGAGGGATGTAAAGGCCCTGCAGCCGCTGCTCGCCCAAGTGGAGGCGAAGGAAAGCTGGGCACAGGCTTTCGCAGACGAGGATTTCCCCAAGCAGACGCAGATACTGAAAGACCGGCTCGAACAGGGCGAGACCCTGGACGACATATTGCCGGAGGCCTTCGCGCTGGCCCGCGAGGCAGCCTACCGCGTCCTCGGCGAGCGCGCCTACCCCGTGCAGATAATGGGCTCGCTGGTCCTGCACTCGGGCCGCATAACGGAGATGAAGACCGGAGAGGGAAAGACCCTCATGTGCACCTGCGCCGTCTACCTGAACTCGCTCTCCGGAAAGGGCGTGCACGTCGTCACGGTCAACGACTACCTTGCCGAACGCGACTCCAAGTGGATGGGCCGGGTCTACAAGTTCCTCGGACAGACCGTCGGCTGCATCCTCGGCAACATGGACAACGAGCAGAGGAAAATCGCCTATGACTGCGACATAACCTACGGGACGAACAACGAGTTCGGATTCGACTACCTGCGCGACAACATGCAGGTGGACCTGAGGAGGAAGGTGCAGAGGGGCTTCAACTTCTGCGTCGTCGACGAGATAGACTCCATCCTGATCGACGAGGCGAGGACCCCGCTCATCATAAGCGGCCAGGGCGAGGACGACACCTACAAGTACCACGAGGTGGACAAGTACGTGGACATGTTCACCGAGATGGAGAAGGACCCCAAGACCGGCGACTACCCGGACGAGGTGGACATGCTCCCCGAGCAGAGGGCCGCCCTGCAGGGCGACTACAAGGTTGACGAGAAGAGCAAGAGGATATCGTTCACCGACAAGGGAATGAACAAGATAGACGACATCCTGCACCAGCACAAGCTGATCGCGGACGGGACGACGGTATTCGACGAGCAGAACTTCGAGTTCGTCCACTACTTCACCCAGGCCATCCGCGCCCACGTCCTCTACCACAATGACGTGGACTACGTCGTAAAGGACAACCAGGTGCAGATTGTCGACGAGTTCACTGGCCGCATCCTGGAGGGAAGGCGTTACGGAGACGGCCTGCACCAGGCGATCGAGGCGAAGGAGCACATCCGCATAGCCCAGCGCAACAGGACGCTCGCGACGAAAACCTTCCAGAACTACTTCCGCATGTACGAGAAGCTTTCCGGCATGACGGGAACGGCGGCGACCGAGGCGGTCGAGTTCAGCAAGATTTACGGGCTGGACGTGGTCGCCATCCCGACCAACAAGCCGGTCGCCCGCAAGGACGAGGACGACGAGGTCTACCTGAACGAGGCTGACAAGTGGAACGCCATCGTCAAGGAAGTGGACGAGTGCCACAAGAAGGGGCAGCCCGTCCTGATCGGAACGGTCTCCGTCGAGAAGTCCGAGCACCTGTCCGCCCTGCTGACCCGGCACGGCATCCGCCACGAGGTGCTGAACGCGAAGAACCACGCCCGCGAGGCGATGATCATAGCCGAGGCGGGAGCTAAGGGCTCCGTCACGGTCGCGACCAACATGGCAGGACGCGGAACCGACATCAAGCTCGGCGGCAACCCGGAGACCCGCGCGCGCAAACGGGCAGGTACCGATGCGACGGAGGAGCAGTACGAGGCCGCGCTCGCGATTGAGAAGGAGCAGTGGCTCAAGGATTACGAGGAGGTCAAGCAGCTCGGAGGCCTCTACGTTATCGGAAGCGAGCGGCATGAGTCCCGCCGCATAGACAACCAGCTGCGCGGACGCTCCGGCCGTCAGGGGGACCCGGGCCGCAGCAAGTTCTACATCTCCATGGACGACGACCTCATGCGCCTCTTCGGCGGCGAGAGGATGAAGCGGATTATGTCCCGCGTCGGCATGGAGCCGGGCGAGCCGATAAACCACCCCTGGCTCAACAAGTCAATCGAGAAGGCGCAGAAGAAAGTCGAGGAGCGGAACTTCGAGATCCGCAAGAACCTCCTGGACTACGACGACGTCCTGAACCAGCAGAGGTCCTTCATCTACGACGAGCGCGACTCCATCCTCGCGGACGACGACCTGGACAAGCGCGTGATGAACAACGCGAAGAGCACGGTCAGCCAGCTCTTCGAGGAATACGAGTATGAGGAGCGGCACACGAAGGGCGGGAACGCCAAGAGCGCCCTCATCGACAAGATAAAGAACAACTTCGGTCAGATCGTCCCCTACGAGCGGCTGACCGAGGACGGCGTGAACGCGATGCTGCAGGACGACCTGACCCAGAAGGAGCTTCTGGTCGGCAAGGAGCAGTTCAACATGTTCATCCGCTACCAGTACATCCAGCTCATCGACAGGAAGTGGCTGGACCAGCTGGAATACCTGGACGGCCTCCGCGAGGCGGTGTACCTGCGCTCCTACGGAAGCAAGAACCCGCTGACCGAATACAAGATTGACGGCTTCAACGCCTTTGACCGCCTGCTGGAGGATATCCGTACCCAGGTCGCCAGCCGCATCTTCAAGGTGAAGATTCAGATACGCCCCGCCGACGAGATGCCCGTCCGCCGTCCCGTCATGCAGAACATGACGGCCCGGCACGACGAGGCAGGCTCCCCCATGGCCGCGGAGAGCGCGCCCGCAAAGGCTCCGTCAGGCGGACAGGCCGCCTCATCCGCCTTCAACGCCCGCGAGGCGCAGATGCGGGCGCAGAATTCGGCAATGCAGGGCGGAAGGCAGGGACAGAGCGTCACCGTTGTCCGCACCGTGCCAAAGGTTGGCCGCAACGACCCCTGCCCCTGCGGTTCCGGCAAGAAGTACAAGAACTGCCACGGAAGAAATGCCTGACGACAAGACAGCCTATCAGGCGCAGATTTTCGCGAACAGGCTCGGCAAGAACCTGCGCACCCTCAAGAAATGGGCGCGCAAGAACGACGTGACCTGCTACCGGCTCTACGACCGCGACATCCCCGAGGTGCCGCTCGCCGTGGAGCTGTACCGGCTTTTGCCGGAAGAAATCTTCACAAAGTTCCAGATTGAGCGGCTTCTTTCCAAGGAGGCCGCCGCGATAAGCGCGAACGGCGCGGAAGCCAGCGCCTACATCGAGGACGCGCTCAAGAACAGCTGGCTGCACATCTACTTGTACGAACGCCCCTATGAGAAGGACGAGTCCGAGGAAGACGAATGGCTTGACGCGATGGCGCAGGCTGCCTCCGGGGCGACCGGCATAGGGCGTGACCACGTCATCATCAAGACGCGGAAGAAAATGCAGATGCGGGAAGGCCAGCGGCACAAGAAGCAGTACGAGAAAAGGGACGCTTCTGGCTCACGCCGCGAATCCCCCGGAAGCGCGGAGGGGATAGAGGGAACCGTGCAGGAGCAGGGGCAGCTTTTCCATGTCAACCTGACAGACTACATCGACACCGGCCTCTTCCTGGACCACCGTCTCCTCCGCAAGGAAGTGCGCGAGGCGAGCGACGGAAAGAGCGTCCTGAACCTCTTCTGCTACACGGGAAGCTTCTCGGTCTATGCCGCCGAGGGCAAGGCACGGCGGATCACGAGCGTTGACATGAGCCGGACTTACATCGCCTGGGCCAAGACGAACCTGGAGCTGAACGAGTTCAACCCGCAGAACGAATACAAATACAGTTTCATCTGCCAGGACGCGGTCAAATACCTCAAGGCGCGCAAGGCGGAGAAAGAGGCGAAGGACGGGGTGAACCGCTTTGACATCATCATCCTGGACCCGCCGACATTCAGCAATTCCAAGGACACCGACACGGTGCTCGACATAAACCGGAACTGGCCCGAGCTGGTCGCCGACGCGCTGTCGCTCCTGAACGAAGGCGGCACTCTGTATTTCTCCACGAACAGCCGCCGCCTGAAATTCGACGGGGACAAACTTCCCCAAAAACCGGACGGAAGCCCGCTCTACAATGCGGAGGACATCAGCCAGCGGACTATAAGCGAGGACTACCGAAACCAGAAAATCCACCGGGTCTGGAAGATTACCGGAGCCTGAGACAAATTCTAAGGAGGCCTTATGGCAGACATCCACGTTTTTCCCGACGCGCCGGAAGGAACGCCGGAGAGCAAGTTCGTGCACCTGCACGTCCACTCGGACTACTCGCTCCTAGACGGGGCGAGCAAGCTGGACACCCTGATTGCCCGCGCCAAGGAGCTGAACATGAAGGCCCTCGCGCTGACCGACCACGGCAACATGTTCGGCGTGCTGAACTTCGAGCACATCTGCCATGCGAACGGAATCAACCCGATATGCGGCGAGGAGTTCTACGTCGCGGAAGGAAGCCACACGGAAAAGAAGGAGGTCCCCTACTCCCGCAACGGCAAGAGCTCCTGGTACTACCACCTCATCCTCATCGCGATGAACGACACGGGCTACAAGAACCTCTGCTGGCTCTCGTCAATCGCCTTCACCGAGGGAATGTACTACAAGCCAAGGATTGACTGGGAGCTTTTGCAGCGTTACCACGAGGGGCTCATCTGCCTTTCTGCCTGCATACAGGGCGAGGTGCCCAAGGCCCTGCTCTTCGGTGACGAGGACCGCGCCTACGAGACTGCCCGCAAGTACAAAGAATTGTTCGGCAAGGACCACTACTACATAGAGCTGCAGGACCACGGGCTTGAGGACCAGAAGGCGGTCGCCCCCAAACTGATAAAGCTCGCACGGGACCTGGACATACCCCTCGTCGTGACGAACGACATCCACTACTGCCGGCAGGACGACGCGGAGGCACAGGACGTGCTCGTCTGCATCGGAACCAAGAAGCTCCTGAACGACCCCAACCGCATGCACTTCGAGGGCGACCAGTGGTACATGAAGACCGAGGAGGAGATGCGGCAGCTCTTCCCGGACTGCCCGGAAGCAGTTGACAACACGCTCAAGATTGCCTCGATGTGCAACCTGACGATACACCAGTACAAGACCCAGGAGCTCAAGGACACCCTGCCCGTCTACCAGATACCCAAAGAGTACGTCTCGCAGGATGCCTTCGTCCTGCACCTGGTCGAGGAAGGACTGCGAAAACGTTACGGCGACAGGCTCAAGGATCCCGAGGACTGCAAGATGATCGTGGACCGGGCGATGTACGAGCTGAACGTCATCTTCACGATGGGCTTCTCCGGCTACTTCCTGATCGTCTGGGAGTTCATCAACTGGTCCAAGTCCCTGTATGACGAGCGCAAGAAAGAAGCCAAGCACTACATACCCCTCGGCCCGGGGCGCGGTTCCGGCGCGGGTTCCCTCGTCGCATACGCCATGACAATCACCGACATTGACCCATTCCGCTTCAAGCTGATTTTCGAGCGATTCCTGAACCCCGAGCGCGTGTCCATGCCGGACTTCGACGTGGACATGGACTTCGAATTCCGCGAGGAGATAATCAAGCACACCGAGGACTGGTACGGCCTGCCCCAGGTAGGCCACATCGTCACATTCGGTACGGAGAAGCCCAAGGCGGTCATAGCGGACGTGGGCCGCGTGCTGGACATCCCGCTGAACGAGGTCGCGATGCTCAAGAAGTGCGTCCCCGACAACCCAAAGGCAAAGCTCTCCGACGCGTTCACCCCGCCCGACGAGAAACACCCGGACAACGGGCAGCTGATTCCCTACAAGGACGACCCGCGCTATCAGGATTTGTTCCGCCTCTGCTTCAAGCTTGAGAACGTGAACCGCAACACGGGCCTGCATGCGTCGGGCATGGTCATCGGCAAGACGGCCCTGCCCAACTGGGCTCCGGTGTTCAAGGACGCGAAGACCGGCAAGGTCGCAGTCCAGTACACGATGGACATCATAGAGCCATGCGGCCTGGTCAAATTCGACTACCTGGGGCTCAAGACCCTCTCGCTCATACGATACGCCGAGGACATCATAAACAAGCACCGGAAGGAGGGCGAGCCGGAGTTCCGCGCGGACCAGGTGAGCGAGACCGACTCCAAGACATTCGACCTCTTCTGCCGTGGCGACACGGTCGCGGTCTTCCAGTTCGAGTCACCGGGCATGCAGAAAATCCTGCGGCAGGCAAAGCCCCGCTGCATCGAGGAAGTCGTCGCTTTGAACGCATTGTACCGGCCCGGACCGATGGACTACATTCCCCAGTACATCGAAGGCAAATGGAAGCCAGAGACAATCCACTACCCCGACCCCTGCCTGGAGGGCATTCTCAAGGAGACATACGGGGTCATGGTCTACCAGGAGCAGGTCATGCAGGTCGCCCAGAAAATCGCGGGCTTCTCTCTGGGAGGGGCGGACATGCTGCGCCGCGCGATGGGAAAGAAGAAGCTCAACGTCCTGATGGACAAGAAGAAGGAATTCGAGGAAGGGGCCGTGAAGCAGGGATTCACCAAGGAGCACGCCGACGACATCTTTGAGATAATGATCCCATTCGCGGGCTACGGCTTCAACAAGTCGCATGCGGCGGCATACTCCGTCCTCGCATACCGGACGGCATGGCTCAAGGCCAACCGGCCCGCCGAGTTCATGGCGGCGAACCTGACCAACGAGATCACATCCACCGACAAGCTCCCCGAATACATCGAGGAGGCCCGCAAGATGGGCATAGAGGTGGACCCGCCGGACGTGAACCGGTCCGACGAGGTCTTTGACGTGGTGGACGGCAAGATCGTCTTCGGCCTTATGGGAATCAAGGGCATGGGCCAGGCATCCGCCGAGATGATCGTGCAGGAGCGCAACAAGAACGGCCCCTACAAGTCCTTCCTGGACTTCATGGACAGGCTTGACGGCGCGGAAATAAACAAGCGGGTCCTTGAGTGCCTCATCAAGACCGGAGCCTTCGACAAGCTCGGCAAGAACCGCGCTACCCTCCTCGCGAACTATGAGGCGGTGATGAAATACGAGGAGAAGAAGCGGGAAGGAACGGAGTTCGGGCAGGCGAGCCTATTCGGCGACGCGGGCATACAGGAGTTCGAGGACTACAAGTTCGAGGACGTAGAGGACCTACCCCGCATGGAAGAGCTGAACATGGAGAAGGAGCTGATCGGCTGCTACGTCTCCGGCCACCCGCTCGACAGCTGGCGGAAGCTCATCGAAAGCTGCGCAACGGTGAACAGCGAGAACATCGAGCGGATCGGCAAAGAGGACAAGGCCCTCAGGGACTCACTCGCGGCGAGCGGACAGAAGCCCTGGCAGATGAAGAACGTCGGCAAGAGCCATATCGCAATCGGAATGATTCAGGGCTTCCGCACGATAATGACCAAGAAGGGAGAGCAGATGTGCTTCTCCAAGCTGGCCGATTTCAAAGGGACCATAGACATAACCTTCTTCCCCAAGGTATGGGAAGAGCTGAAAGACAAGGTAGAGGACGGCGGGGTATACGCCCTGAAGGGTAAGGTGGACGGAAGCCGGGAGCAGCCGAGCCTGCTCGTGGACAGCCTGGAAGACCCCAAGACGCTGGGAGAGCGGGCGATACGAGAGCTGCACATAGAGCTTGAGAGCGGCTTTTCCGGCGCGGGCGACATTGCCCCTCTCAAGGACGTGCTGCTCAGCGCGCAGGGAAACTGCAACGTGTTCTTCCATCTGGACGTGAACGGGAAGAGCTACATCGTCAAAGGAAACTCGCAGATGCTTGCGCCCAGTGCCGCGGACTTCCTGCAGCAGCTCAAGGACCAGCCCCTCGTGAAGGAAGTGTGGACGGAATAAGCAGCACATTCCCCATACAAACAAAAAACCGGGAGTTCTGCCAACGGTGGCAAAGCTCCCGGCTTTTTTTGCAGGCCGCAGGTTAAACACCAGCGGCCGTATCAAAAATCAATCAGTCCTTTGACTTGGGCTTGCGGCCCCTCTTCGCTCCGGTCGTAGCCTTCGCAGCGGGCTTGCGTCCGCGGGTAGAAGTCTTCTTCTCGGCGGCAGCCTTGCGTCCGCGGGTAGAAGTCTTCTTCTCGGCAGCGGGCTTGCGTCCGCGCTTCGCAGGAGCCTTATCGGCGGCAGCCTTGCGTCCGCGGGTAGAAGCCTTCTTCTCGGCAACGGTCTTGCGTCCACGCTTCGCAGGAGCCTTATCTCCCTTCTCCGCAATCTCAGCCTTGATGACAGCCTGAGCACCGGCAAGGCGGGCAGCAGGAACACGGAAGGGTGAGCAGGAAACGTAGTTCAGGCCGAGCTTGTAGCAGAGCTCTATGGAAGCAGGGTCTCCACCGTGCTCGCCACAGATACCAAGGTGCAGGTCAGACTTGACGGAACGTCCCTTCTCCTCGGCAATCTCAATCATCGCGCCAACGCCGTCAGCGTCGAGCGTCTTGAAGGGATCGTTGTCCAGGACCTTCTGATCCAGATAGGAGTCGATGAACTTGCCGTAGTCGTCGCGGCTGAAGCCGAGCGTCGTCTGGGTAAGGTCGTTCGTACCGAATGAGAAGAAGTCCGCGTACTCGGCAATCTGATCTGCGGTTGCGGCGGCACGGGGGAACTCAATCATAGAACCAATCTGGAACTTGAGCTTGGTCCCCTTCCTCTCGTTGACCTCGGCAATAACAGCCTCAGCCTGGGCACGAATCTGCTTGAGCTCGGCGAAGGTGGTCACGTTCGGAATCATGATGCGGACATCATGGTCAAGTCCCTTGCTGTCAGCATCCGCAGTCGCGAGAGCGATGGCCTCGACCTGCATCTCGTAAATCTCAGGATAAGTGATGGCAAGGCGGCATCCGCGGTGTCCGAGCATCGGGTTGTGCTCGTTGAGCTCCACGTACTTCTTGTTGATTTTCTCAACGCTGTAACCGAGCTTGCTCGCCAGGGCCTGGGCCTCAGCGGGGGTCGCGGCCTGGATGAACTCGTTGAGCGGCGGGTCAAGCAGGCGGATGGTGACCGGGCGGCCTTCCATTGCCTTGATGATGCCGAAGAAGTCCTTCTGCTGGAGCGGGAGGATTTCCTTCAGGTTCTTCTTGCGGTCCTCAGTCGTCTCGGAGAGAATCATCTTCTGGAAGGAAGAGAGCTTGGGCTCCTCGAAGAACATGTGCTCGGTGCGGCACAGACCGATTCCGGCAGCCCCGAAGCGGAATGCCTGGGGAGCCTCGTTCTGCTCGGCGTTCGCAAGAACCTCAAATCCGTTGACCTTATTTCCGGAAGCGGTGACACGCTTGGAAGAGGCACGGACCTCATCGGCCCAGCCGAGGAAGGTCTCAAGGTCGCCGGAAACAGATGCGGGGGTGACGGGAATCGCATCGCCGTACACATTTCCCGTCGAACCGTCGATGGAAATGACGTCGCCCTTGACGAACTTCTTTCCGCCGATGGTCACCTCATCCTTACCGGTGAACACGACATCGGAGCATCCGCAGACACAGGGAGTTCCCATTCCGCGGGCAACGACGGCAGCGTGAGAGGTGCGTCCACCCGTGGAAGTCAGGATACCCTGCGCGACGTACATTCCGGCGATGTCATCAGGAGAAGTCTCCTTGCGCACAAGGATGACCTTCTTACCGGCCTTGTCCCACTCAACGGCTTCCTCAGCGGTGAAGACAATCTGTCCGCAGCCAGCTCCCGGAGAAGCGTTGAGAGCGGATGCGAGCGGCGTGGAGGACTTGAGAATCTTCGCGTCGAACTGCGGGTGCAGGAGCTGATCAAGCTGATCGGGCTTGACGCGCATCAGGGCCTCTTTCTTGGCGATGAGCTTCTCGCCGACCATATCGACGGCCATCTTGACGGCGGCAGGTCCAGTGCGCTTTCCGTTGCGGCACTGGAGCATGTAGAGCTTGCCTTCCTGAACGGTGAACTCCATATCCTGCATGTCATGATAGTGCTTCTCAAGGCGGTTGCGGATCTTCGTGATCTCGGCAAAAATCTTGGGCTGCTGCTGCTCGAGGGCAGAGATGTCCATCGGGGTGCGGATACCGGCGACGACATCCTCACCCTGTGCGTTGATGAGGTACTCAGCCATGAAGTGGTTCTCACCGGTTGAGGGATCGCGGCTGAACGCGACTCCGGTTCCGGAGGTGTCGCCCATGTTACCGAAGACCATCGCCATGACGGTGACGGCGGTTCCCTTTATGACGCGCTCGTCGATGTTGTTGAGCTTGCGGTAGGTAATCGCGCGGGGGTTCATCCATGAGCCGAAAACAGCTCCGATTGCGGCCCACATCTGCTTCTGGGGATCCTGGGGGAAGTCCTCGCCCTTCTCCCTCTTGTACATTGCCTTGTACTTGGAGACAATCTCCTGAAGGTCTTCCGTAGAAAGCTCGGTGTCTTCCTTCACATGGGCCTTCGCCTTCACTTCTGAAATGATTTCCTCGAATTTGTCGTGCTCAACGCCCATCGCGACGTTGCCGAACATCTGGATGAAACGGCGGTATGCATCCCACGCGAAACGGGGATTGTTAGTTTTGTTGGCAAGGCCAAGAACTGATTTGTCATTAAGACCAAGGTTCAGGATGGTATCCATCATGCCGGGCATTGACTCTGCGGCACCGGAACGGACGGAAACAAGGAGGGGATCCTTCTCGTCGCCGAGCTTCTTTCCCATGGATTTCTCAAGCTTACCAAGGTATTTCGCGACCTCAGCGTCAAGTCCGGCAGGATATTTCTTGCCGAGCTTGTAATACTCCTGACAAACGTCAATGGAAATCGTGAATCCTGATGGAACCGGCAGGCTCAAGGGTTTCTTTGCCATCTGCGCAAGGTTGGCTCCTTTTCCTCCGAGCAATGGGCGCATCGTCTCATCGCCTTCCGCATCGCCATCACCAAAAAAATAAACATACTTGGTCTTCGCCATTATGTCCTCCATGCATATATCTAGTGTCATTATAAACTTTATTGAGCTTGCCGTCAACAAATATTGTGTTCAAAAAAAGAAAAAGATATAAATTAAATGATTTTTTCTTACAAAAAAATGCAAATTAAAAAAAATAAATGGCACGAATTCCGTTTAATTCGGAAAAACGCGCCATTAAATTCCATGCGATACTGTTTTTTTTATTTTTTCAATTTCGCGAAGAGCTTGCGCAAAAGCCCGATTTTGCCGAAGCAAAGCCAGTAAAGCAGGGCAATAATCAGGACAACAGGAATTCCGAACAGCACGACATAGATGATGACAAAGAAAAGCCCGACGACAAAGTAAACGATGTTGCCCCACAGGTCGCTGAATTTGCCCGCGATGTCCGGCATGGTGAAACCTTCGTCAGTATGATTCGGCTTTAGCCGGGCAAACACCGTTATCTCGCTGAAACCTATCAGGGCGGACAGGCGGTTCATCTGCCCCTGCATGGACTCAAGGTCTGCCGTCACGTCGTTCAGCTTGCTTTCTATTTCCAGCATGTCCTTTATATCCTTCGCGGACTTGAGGTAATTCTCCAGCCTGTCCTGCATTATCCGCTTTGTCTCAAGGCGGGATTTGAGATCATAATAGCGGTCCGTCACGTCCTTGCTGCTGACGTTCTTGCCCGTCACCTTGCCGAACGAGCTTGTCTCGCCCATCGCATCCTCAAAGCGGTCGCTCGGGATTTTGACGACGAAGGTCACGTTGCTGCTTCCCTCATCGGAACTTGCGATGTAGCCGCCGTATTTCTTTACCCAGCTCTCCACGCCGGCCTTTACCTCGGCAAGGTTCTGCACTTCAAGGCGGACGTTCCCGTTTTTGATGAGCTTTCGCTCGTAGGACTCCTGTGATTTCTGCGGCTCTGGTGCGGGGGGAGGATTCTGCCCCTCCACAGCTGCCGGTCCCTCCGGAGCCATTGCCTTGGCCTCCTTGCCCGCCATGACATATTCCGCGTCGTCATAGTCCATCTCCTCATCGGCCATGTCCATCACGGCGTAACTGGAGGAATCCGCACCGCCGTATGCGGCTTTCGCGGCCTTCGAGCAGGAGGCAAGCGTCATCGGCAGCACGGCGGCAAGCGCGAGCGCGGACAAGCGGAAAGCGCTGCGTGACGCACGGCCCGCCGCACAAGAATGTATCTGCTTCATAAAAAAACACCCCTTTCTGTTTGCTTTAATAAATAAAACAGAAAGGGGTGCAGTTCGTTACTTGACTGGATGAAACTACTTTACCTTGCCTTTCTCCAGCGCGGCGACGGTGAAGATGTTGTCGGCTATGGGCTTGTCGTAGCTTACGTCGGTCATCTCAAGCGTGGTGCTGCTGCCGGTCTGCACGTTGGCTATGACCATCTTGCCGGTAGTCCAGTAGCCGTCCACCTTGCGGATGTTCGAGCAGGTGAGCGTGCGCTGCAGCTTGTCCTGCCTGTCGTACATCTCGGCCTTGTAGCTGACGTAGCTGTCCTTGGAGTACCAGACGATGCGGCGGGGGTTCTTCTTGTCCTTGTCCTTGGCGATGCACTCCACCTTCCAGCAGGGCTCGCTTCCGACGTTCTCCTCGCCCAGCAGATTATAAGTGTATTTCTCAAGGTCGGTCCCCTCCATGTCCTCGTAGGTGAAGTCGGTCCCCATGAAGTCGTCGCCCTTGGACGAGCCGGATATGCGGCGGACTTTCTTCATGGCGGGCATGTAGAGCCAGCTGTCCGTGTCCTTGTCAGCGTCGTCGTAGTCGAACATAAGGTAGGACACGCCCGACACGTCCTTGGGCTGGGTGAACGAGAGGACGGACTTCTTGGTGTCGCCGAAGTCCTTGCTGCGCATGATTATCTGGCGGACGCGCTTGCTCCCCTTCTTGTTCAGCAGCGTCATCGTGGCGGTGTAGGCGGAAGTGTTGCCTTCCGGGACCTCGTCCGCCTTCTTGGCGATGTCGTAGCCGGTCAGCTCCTGGGCGAAAAGGGCCTGTGATGACACGCACAGGGCGAGAAGCGCGACGGCCTTTGAAAATCCTTTGAATAACTTCATTTTGTTCCTCCATAGAACCGGGGAGGCGTTACGGCTGTCACGCCGCTTCTGCCTGCCCCTCTGTATTATTAACACCCTTCCCTGCGGAAGGTTGCATACGACTTACTTGTTGTCCGGCCTGTCCCTGCCGAAGGGTTTGGTCAGGTAGATAAGCACCGGGGTGAGCGTGTAGTCCGCGACGAGCGCGCTGGAAAGTCCGATGATGGAAAGCCATCCCAGCCTGCCGATGCAGGCCATGGGGCTGAAGGAGAGGATGAGGAAGATGGAGCAGAGGATGACCGTGGTCATGCCCATCGTCTTGCCTATCTCGCGGTAGCTTGCGAGCACCGCGCCCCGGTAGCCCAGGCCCTTCTCGTAGAAGTACTTGATGTGGTT
>JAFSSU010000031.1 GCA_017450845.1 Treponema sp. | reverse complement strand
AGGAAGGGGAGCAAGCGGAAGGCGACACCCCTCTTCCGCCACATATTCAGCGAGGACCAGCTGGTACCGGCTGGAGGTGACGACTGGCTCCTGTATGAGATTCTCAATGATGGCTGGATGCAGTACAGCTACGTGCAGGCAAAGGCAAAGCTTGAAGCCTTCCTGTCACAGAACCGGGAGGAAGGAGCGACAAAGCGCGCCACATTCTATCTGGCCGAGGCGGAGTACTTCACCGACAACTATGCGGAGGCACTGAACCTCTTCCTGACCGTGCAGGACAGCTTTCCCGAGCTTGCGGGAAAGTGGATAGACTCCTGCATAGACTTGCTCTGAAATGATTATCTCTCGGCAGTCTCGATGTTGCCGAACTCGCAGAGGCAGTTTCCGACGTGCACGTCCTCTATAAGCTCCAGATCTTTCCTGACCCGCTTGTAGATTTTCACCTCGCCGGTACCGCTTCCACCGCCGATCAGCTTCATAACCTTGCGGCTGCCTTCCGGGCACTCGTAGTCGCGGACGAACATCTGCTCCGCCTTGCATATAATGTCCACGTCTATGACATATCCCCTGTTGTTCATGCTGACGGACCAGTGGAGCTTGATCCCGTCCTCGTCCTCGGGCATCTGAGTGCATTCGTAGATCGTATTGTACTTCTTGTGGCTGCCCGCATGGAATTCCAGCTTCTTGCCCTCTATCGAAGTGAGGATGCAGAGCCTGCTGTTGTACTCGCCCTGTATGGCGAAGCAGGACTCCAGGAGCTTCTTGCCGCTTATGTTGCTGACCAGGTTGGAAGAGCTCAGGTGAAGGAAGGGGTTGGTGAAGCTCCGGCCCCAGTTCTTGTCAAAGTAGCCGTATGACCTGTCCTTGCTGACGTTGAACTGCTCGCCGTCCAGCATGATGACCCCGGCGACGCTCGTCCTAGCCCCGAAGCATGCCCAGTTGGTCTGCTTGCTCCTGAAATTGGGGAAGAAACCGTCCTCTATGGAATAGTGCAGGTTCCATGCGATGCTTCCGGAATTCCCAAGGAGCTCCGGACATTCCAGAAGGTCGGCCCCGGAGACGGATATGGCCCCGGCAGTCGCGTTTGTCTTGATGTAGCAGGTATCCGCGTCGTCGTTGCCCGCCTTGACGATGTACTCGGGAGTTCCCGTGACGAGCGACGCGCAGGGGAAGTAGGCGTTGAGCTGCTTGCCTCTCTTGCCGAGTTTGCCCGCCTTTACCATGATGAAGGAAGGCTGGACTAATTCCTCGGTAAGCAGGGTCTTCTCGCTTTCGGTCCCTGCGAGGGCATACTGCAAATCTGTATCGGTCTTGGGCAGGCGGCTCTTGAAGCCAAGGACGGCCTTGTCAGGAGAGAGGGCGGGGTTGACGATGTAAAACTCGATGAAAAACGTGCACTCCTCGCCCGTCACGGAACTTATAGCGCACGCGCTTATCCTCCAGCGATCGAAGCCGTTCTTCCTCAACAAGCCCGTAAGCTTATATCGCCTGCTGCGACTGACTTTGTTTAAATCCATCACCATACCAACCCAAAAATATAGAAGGAAGCCCTCCAGTTTCCTTCATATATGGTCGGCATTTACAACAGGTGATTTAAACTTTTTGTTTAAACATCTTGTCAATCGACTGGTTGAATTCCTTGGATTCCAGCGGGAAATTCGCGTCAAGGAACTCGTAGCAGTCCTGCGCGTTCTTCTGGACGTGCTCGTACCAAATCCGGTAGACCTCGGGCTCGAATCCCTGCCCGGGATACGGTGCGCCCTGCACGTCCGAGACCAGCTGCCGTATCATCTTGACCAAACTTCCGACCTTGTTCATCTTCTCACTCATTTGCTCCTATTATAACGGCAAGACGATTATTTTTCCAGTAGATTCGGAAACTTTATCGTCTATGATTCCCTTGGGGCAGAGAATGACCACGGACGAATCTTTCGCCAGGTGCTCCCGGTAGCGCAGGCAGGAAGCCCTAAGGTCTTCCTTGCTGACTCCCAGCAGGAATCCGACCCTGCGCTCCCTCGCCTCGTTGGAGCCTCCCGTAAAAAGCCAGCGGAAGCCCGCGGCCCCCCTGCCGGAAGGGGTTTCCGGCGCTATCTCCGATGAATAGCAGCCGGTTATCGCTTTCTCCACCTCCTCATCCGTGAAGCAGGCGGTCTCCTCCGCATCCATGGATTCGGTCAGGGCAGAAAGGGAGAGGAAAGGCTTGGGGTCACGGTAGGTGACAAAATAGCTCGATTCGCTCAGGGCTTGGGGAATAAAGAAAGCCCCGTACGCCCCGCCCTTGGTCCGCACCTTGTCCCAGAGGTCCGTCATGGAAAGGCAGTGCGCGAACACCACTTCCGCCATAGCCTCCTTCGTATAGAAGGGACTCGACTCGCAGCATTTTGAATCAAAGGCAACCGTGCCGGGTATGATGAAAATCTCGTCGATAGTCTTTTCCGCCCCAACCCCAGAGGGCTGACTGCCTTCGAACTCCGTCAGCTTCAGCAGGCTGGCGGCCCGTTCCGCAGTCATCGCGGGCCGGGGACCGAGGGGCTTGAGAGCGTTCCTGGCAACAAAGGCTTCCACGGCAGGGCGGATCCTGGCAATCTGAGGCTCCTCCGCCGTCACGTGGATGACAGCCCCGCCAGAAAGTATCTTGCGGTAGACAGACTCAAGACGTGAGGACAGAAGCTTCACGTCCATGTCCTTCGCCTTGCATGCGAACACGACGGCCGTGAGCCCCTGAAGTATTTCCTTCACCGCAAGCTTGGGCTTGCGCCTCCTCGCGGACCGGTACATAGCGTAATGATGCGCATCGGGCAGGACCGAGGCCTTGGCCTCGTTGGCATTGGCGGCAAGCAGGTCAGAAAGCCTCTTGCTGTCGCCGAAATCCATTTCCCCGAGGCAAGAGCTCAGAAGGTCCAGGTTGTCCGCAAGCTTCTCGTCCAGGCACTTGAAGCGGATAAAAAACATATCCCTCTCCAGGTAGGGACTGCCGGAGAGCTTTTCACGGGTAACGCCATCGGTCATGAAAGTCCTGGAATCCGCACCGAATCCCCCGGACACCGCCCCTATCCTGTTCATCACCTGATCCCAGGGGCAGCCCTTGAATCCGATCTGCCCGACCATGCTTGACAAAGTGCTCACGTAGAGGTAATCCTCCGGGTCCAGCGTGTCGAAGGGGAAGCCTATGTCAAAGTAAGTTATCCCGTTGGTCGGCTCCTTGCTGACAAAAAAGGGAACGCCACCTGCCGTCTCCTCGTCCATCAGGATTTTGTCAAGCTTCCTCGGCAGGTCGGCAAGTCTCAGGTGAGGCAGGCAGCTGTCATCTTCATCGGAATTCTGGAAAGCGCGCATCGTCTCAAGGCCGGCGAGCAGCCTGTCCTTGCCCATGGCGGCGAATTCCCTCTTGGTCAGCTCCAGCTCCTTGGCAGCCCTGTCCTCCTCCCACTCAGCCGAGGGATCCACGGAAACGAGCGAGCAACGGGCATTGTCCAGCAAGTACTTTTCTATGAGGCCGGGCAGCAGGGCGGGATTTTCCTTTATCCGCTTTTTAAGGGACTCGCTCTCCTCCCGGTAAGAAAGAGCCTTGTCCGGCGGGAAGCCGAAAATCCAGCTCTTGACCGCCCGCCGCATCAGGATGAGCGAGAACGGAGATCCCCCCGGTCTCCGTATCTCCCTGTTGGAGAAGTCGAACGTCATCGCCGTCCTGTCAAAGTCCCCGTCGGAGATGCCCTTGTCGGCAAGTCCCCGCAAGATATTGAGGAGCAGGCTGCGGAACTTCTCCTCGTCCCCCTCCTTCACCCCGTTCATCGAGAAGCAAAGCGTCGGGAAGCGGCCCGACGACGAAAAGCCCGTGTAGGGGGCTATCGCATCACCAATCTTGGCGTCCAGCATCAGCTTGGAGACCGGTGCGCTGTCGTCCCCCCACAGGAGCTCGGACAGGAAGGAGAACTGCATATTGAACGAGAGCAGGTCCTCCTTCTCTATCCCGTCGCTGATCCGCCAGTTCATCGCGACGACGCGGCGGGAATCCTCTCCCCCCTCGCCCGCCGGAGCGAATGCCTTCACCCTGCCAGCGACAGGGCGGGAAAAGTCCGGGGCAGGATAGGAGGCCCTGCTGCCTGGAGAGGAAATTCTGCTGGTAACGTGCTCAACGAGGAAGTCCAGCTCCTCTTCCAGCGGGATGTTGCCGTAGAGATAGCAGAGGCAGTTGGCAGTGCAGTAGTAACGCCTGTGGTAATCCCTGAACGCCTCGTAGCTGAGGGACGGAATGACGAGGGGGTCGCCCCCCGAATCATATACATACTCGCTCCCCTCCATGAGGGGGCGGTTTATCAAATCGTAGGCGACGTCCTCGAAGGAGGCATAATTGCCCTTCATCTCGTTGTAGACTACCCCCTGTATGCAGGGCTTTCCGTCCTTGTCCAGCTCCATGCGGTGGCACTCCTGCAGGAACGCCCCCTCCTTGAGCAGGGGGAAAAACACCGCGTCTGCATAGACAGAGAAGATGTTGTAGAAGTCCGCCTTGACCGGTGAGCTGGACGGATAAACAGTGTGCTCCGGGCAGGTGTAGGCGTTCAGATAAGTGTTGACGCTCTGGTTCTCCAGGCTGATGAAGGGATCCTTGAGAGGATACCGCTCGGACCCGCACAGAACCGAATGCTCTATCGCATGGGCGACCCCCGTGCTGTTCTCGCAGGGCGTGCGGAAGGCAAAGGCGAAGCTGTTCTCGCTGTCATCATTCAGGAGCTTGAAGACCTCAAGCCCGCTCTCCTCATGCCTGAGGTAAATGGCCGTGGAAGCAAAGTCCCTCACATCCGAGACCGACAAAACCCTGAAACCCTTGTAAACGTCATTCTCCTTCATAACGTGGATACTGTATCACAAGGAGGGCATTTCTTCAACCGAGGGGGCTTATATGAGGACAGAATCAGTCACTTGTTCCGAAAGCTCCCTTGCCCGCCCCTTGGCCCGACAAACGCGGATTTGTCGGGTTACGGGGACAGAGGACTTGGGCAGGGAAAACCTCAGTTTGTCGGGGGAAAACACGACTGGAAACTCAGTGCGAGCAGGAGTTTTTTTGGAAGAACAGAAAAAGAAATTTCAACAGTTTTAACTTATTCTTGGCAGAATCAGTTCCATTGACTCCATGAAAAATCATCAGCCTTCAACACGACAATCATACCGATGCCACCAGAAATGAACTCGCCCTCCTTTAAGGCATCGTATACTTCAGCATATTTTTTGCATTGTATAAGCTCATATACTTTTCTGTCTACAAGAGGGAGTTTTCTAAAATAATCCAGCAGTTCTTTATAATTGTCCAGAAGACAGCATATCGTATCGCCACTTAAAACTTTCTGTTTAAGTTCGGCCCCTGCATTGGCTGATAAATTGAATCCATATTTTTCATCATAAAGAAGATACAAATCCGTGAATTCTCCGATGCGAACCAATCTTCCGTACAAACATTCGTCTTTCTTGCGAAGATTATGCAGGATTATTTTTGTTCCGTCATTCATAATAAGTTTTGCATGATACATTCTGCCAAAAATCCTGTCCGTACACTCCCAGAACTCTACAAGTTCATTGACCTCACAGTTCCTTAATAGTTCATCCTTAATCATAAATTCAGCTTTTTTTTCCGTGTACCCCATGAAAAGGAAATACAGAAAAACTGTAGGGAAGAGAATACTTGGGAACAAAATGAATCTAGGGAAACGCTGATTAAAGACCGTATTCTCCCCTTGTACCCATCGGGAACCAAAAATGCCGAACTGCCTCTTCACCACCAGGTGAGGCCATTCGATTTTGCTCCTTACGCTCGCTTTCCTTCTCTCAATCTCCCTGTCCCAGTCTATCCCTCCGTTATTGAGTTTGCTTTTCAGGCTCGACGGCCTCTTCGCTATTTT
>JAFSSU010000288.1 GCA_017450845.1 Treponema sp. | reverse complement strand
GCCGAGTCCGTGGAGCTGATCAACGAGAACATCCGCGAGAACGATGCGGGGGGCGTCATGACCGCAAAATGCGCGGACGTGTTTGACCTGCTCAGGCAGTATGAGGCGGACGGGGAGAAGTTCGACGTGATAATCCTGGACCCGCCCGCCTTCACCAAGAGCGCGAAGCAGATACAGAAAGCATACGGCGGCTACAAGGAGATAAACCTCCGTGCCATGAGGCTCCTGAACGAGGGGGGCATACTCATCACCTGCTCCTGCTCATATTATTTCGATGCAAACACCTTCTATTCCATGCTGACCCATGCGGCCACGGACAGCCACCGCCGCCTGCAGGTGCTGGAAAAGCGCGGCGCCGCACCCGACCACCCCATCCTGATGGGATACCCCAAGAGCGAATACCTCAAGTGCGCGATATGCAGGGTGCTCTAGCATACAACACGGTCGTCCTCCTTGGCCCCACCGCCGTCGGCAAGACCGCCATCGGGGTGAGGGTTGCGGGGCACTTCGGCTGGGACATCATATCCGCCGACAGCCGCCAGGTCTACAAGGGCCTGGACATAGGAAGCGGCAAGGACCTCTCGGAGTACAGCTTCGGGGGACGGCAGATACCCTACCATCTCATAGACATCGTGACGCTCGCTGACGAATACAGCGTCTACGACTTCCAGAAGGATTTCTATTCGATTTTTGACTCCATGCGGGAAGGGGACATGATGCCTTTCATCGTAGGGGGGACGGGCATGTACGTGGATTCCGTCGTCCGCGGCTACGAGCTGGTGGAAGTGCCGGAGAACCCCGCCCTGAGATCCCGCCTGGAGGCGATGAGCCTGGAAGAGCTTGCGGAAGAATTGCGCCGCATAAAGCCCGACCTGCACAACACGAGCGACCTTCAGGAGCGGGATCGGGCAATCCATGCCATAGAAATCCAGACCTACATGCAGAGCGCTGAATACCGTGCGCTCAAAGCACGGAGCGGGACCGAGGCGGAGAGGCACGGCGTGAGGCCCCTTGTCATCGGGACTACGCTCCCCCGCGAGAAGCTCCGCGCCAACATAACGAGGCGGCTCGCCGAGCGTCTGGATGAGGGCATGATAGAGGAAGTGGAGGGCCTGCACCGGCAGGGCTACAGCTGGGAACGGATGGAGCGGCTCGGATTGGAATACCGCTTTGTCAGCGAGTACCTTGAGGGCAAGATTTCTGGCCGGGAGGAGCTCTTCTCACAGCTGGAGCATGCGATCCACCGCTTTGCCAAGCGGCAGGAAACCTGGTTCCGGGGCATGGAGCGCAAGGGGGTGGACATCCACTGGCTCCCGGAGCTGGAAGACAAGGATGAGCGGGCAGCCTCAGCGATCGCCCTGATAGAGAAGGAGATGTCTTTATAATGCAGGAACTCTTTAAGGATGTGCGGGATTTGCCGTTTTTTTTCAGCAAGGAGCTGCTTGAGTCCGACTGCCTCTTCGTGTTTCCCACTGACGTGGTGAAGGATTCATGGGTAGACTGGAGCGTGAGCCACCCGGAGATGACGGGAACGACCGCCGTCCCGCTCGACAAATTCACGGCATGGGACAAGTTCAAGGGCGACTTCGCCTCGTCGCGGGACAGGGGTTCCGGCAAGGGGACGGTGCCCGCCCTGCTGCGGAAGCTCTTTGTCAGGAACCTGATAAGCCGCAATAAGACGGAGGGCCTGTTCAAGTCCCTCATCGTCCCCGAATATGCCGGGGACGCGCTCTCGTTCACGGACTGGATAGCCTCCATGCTGCCCTCCCTGGACTTCTGGCACAAGAGCTATGCGGACTACCTCAAGAAAGACGGGCGTTCCGAGGGAGATGACACGGACGCGGAGAACCGGGACCTGCTTTTTTTGTACCGGGAGTATT
>JAFSSU010000030.1 GCA_017450845.1 Treponema sp. | reverse complement strand
GACAGGCGGGGCAGCGTCAAGCTCCGCACGCCTCCGCTCGACCTCCTCGCCGTTCAGGACCTCCGCACTGACCACAGACATATCAGCACCACCTATGTCCGCCATCATAAGCTCGTATGCCCTTTTAGGAAGGAGGTCGTCATTGTCTATGAAGCTGATGTATTCTCCTTTTGCCATTAGGAAACCATCATAGCGGGTGTTTGAGATTCCCTTGTTCACTTCGTGCCGGATAACGCGTACCCGGGAATCTTGGGAAGCGAAGGACTCGCATACCGAAAGGCTGGAGTCTGTGGAACAGTCATCGACAAGTATGAGCTCGAAGTCACGGTAAGTCTGCGCAAGTACTGAAGAGACGCAGTCGGACAGAAAGTCCTCGCTATTGTAAACAGGTATTATTATGCTCAGCATATCTGGCTAAAGAATACAGCTTGTGCTATACTTTTTCAATATGAAAAACACAGGTTTGAAACGGCATGTCAGGACACTCATCTACCTTGCCCCCGACAAAACGCCCGGCTGGAAAAAGACGGCAGAATCCCTCCTCAGGTTGCAACGGGGACTTACAGGAGAAAGAGAGCTTGCAGGAAGACAATACATGGAAGAAAAGGGCTTGCTCTCGGCCTACCTTCTCTATTACTGGCCTGTTTCATACCAGCAGCTTTCGCACATCTTCAGGACGCTCAGCAGCCCTGCCGCCAGCGATTTCATAAAAACTATCATCAATAGGGAAAAAACACTCTCCGTGCTGGACATCGGGTGTGGCCCGGGCCCGGCTGCATCGGCAGCGTGCGATTTCCTGACCGGCCCCCTAGGGCTCAAAGAAGATGACATTTCTGTCTTCCTCGCTGACTATTCGGAAAAGGCCTTATCGCTCGCCCGCACAGTTTTTTCAAGGGACTTTCCCTCAGTAAACACAAAGATTTGTGCATGCGACCTAGAAAAGAATTTCCTAAAACATATAGTTTCACAGACTAAAAGCCGATTCTCCATTTTGCTGATCTCCCATTCCCTGAACGAGCTCTGGAAAAAAGACGGAAAGAAGATTGAAAAACGAGCGGCCCTTATAGAGGATATCCTAGACAGCTGCATGGAAGACGAATCTCTCATCATACTCTGTGAACCCGCACAAACTAATAGCAGCAGGGAATTGATAGCTGTCAGGGACAGACTCCTCGCCAGCAGGAATGACCTGAGAATCCTTTCCCCCTGCCTGCGTTCAGATTCCCCTTGCCCCGCTCTCCTACAGACAGAGGGAACGACCTGCCATTTTGAAGAGTCATGGGAAGTTGTTGAACCCGCATCATCGCTCGCGAAAGCTGCGAATCTGGACAGGAACAGTGTCAAGATGGCATACTTCGTATTCAGAAAATCAGCCCAAGCCTGCAAAGACACTACGGAGGCAACGGAGGACGGAGACTGTTCTTCTAATGACATTAGTTTTACTGCACGGGTAGTCTCTGACGCAATGCTCAACAAAGCAGGGAGGACACGATTTGTCCTCTGCGATGGCAGGAGACGCTTCAGCCTGTCGGCAAAGAAGGGGGAGAAAGCCGCAGATGAATGTGGCTTCTGGAATCTCCGGAGGGGACAGCTCATCAGTGTGACAGGCGCGGAAGCCAGAGGAGAACAGGCCGGCCCGTCATTTGCCGTCAAGGATGGAACGAAGCTAGAAATCCGGTCTTAGTCAGCTTCCGTCCTGTCGTTCTCCAAAGAAAGGATTGCGTTCATGTCTCCCGAAAGAATCTTGTCACAGAGGTACTTGGGCATAGGCTTTCCTTTCAGGAACCCCTGCACGTTGACCTTCTTCTCCCCGAATTCCTTTAGGGTCTCGTACTGCTCAGCCGTCTCCACGCCCTCAGCGATCGTATCCAGCCCCATCTTGGCGACCATGGAGACGATGCTTTCGGTTATGTCCGTCTCTTTGTTCCCCTCAAGCGTTATGTCCTTGATGAAGGACTTGTCAATCTTGAGGGTACTGATGGGAAGGACCCGCAGGTAGCGGATGGAGGAGTAGCCCGTCCCGAAGTCATCGAGAGAGATGCTTATCTCCATGTCCTTTATCTGATTCAGTTTGGCAAGTATGTCGTCGAAGTCGTCAATCAGGATACCCTCGGTAATCTCCAGCTCCAGGTGCTTCGGGTTTATCTTGGACCAGAGAACCTTGTCCTGGAGCTTCTTCATGAAGCCCTTATCCTTGAACTGAAGGGGCGAGATGTTGATGCTGAGAATGCCGTCGAAGCCCTTCTCCCTCTCCCACTGGGCTAATGTCATTAGGGCAGTGTCAATCACCCAGTCCCCGATCGGAATCACCAGGCGGGACTCCTCGGCGAGGGGAATGAACTTCTCGGGGCTGACCCAGCCGAGCTCGCTGTCGTGCCAGCGGATCAAAGCCTCAAAACCGCGAAGCTTGCCAGTTGCCACCTCGAACTGGGGCTGATAGTAAAGCTGGAAGAGCCTCTTCTTGAGAGCCTCGGACAGCTTGCTCTCCATGTCAATGCGATGCAGGAAGACTTCCTTTATCTGCCGCTCGAAGTGGCAAATCTTGTTCCGCCCGTGCCTCTTGGCATCACTCAGGGCAAGATCGGTATACTTGAGCAGTTCCTCGTCCGTCTGCGCGTCATCAGGATAAATCGCAAGACCGCCTGACAAGCCCACCCCCATGTCGTTCATCCGCCTGCGCAAGTCGTTTCCGATGTTCTCAAGAGGCTGGGCAGACTTGAGATGCCGCATCAGGATAAAGAACTCGTCGCTGGAGAAGCGGAAGCAGGAGATGGAGGAAGTTTCAAGCGAGTGCAGTATGCTGGAGAACTTTATGATGAGCTCGTCCCCCACAGTATGCCCCTGGGAATCGTTTATGTGCTTGAGGTTGTCCAAATCGACAAGCAGGAGGCCGAACTTGCTCCCGCTCGCCTTGGCATCCTCGACTGCCGATGACAAGGCAGTGCTGAGGCTTGCCCGATTGTGCAAGGTGGTCAGGGAATCGTAGTAGACGGAATAGCGCAGCTGCTCGTTCAGGACCTTCACGCTGTCCAGCTTGGACTGCAAGTTGGCGCGGCTTATGCTCAGTTCCTCCGTCAATGCCGCCAGACGCTCGTTCTGCCTCCTGAGCTGCATCTCCGTCTCGGTTCCCTTGCTCACGTCAGAGAGCATCACCGTCACGCAGCCATCATCAATAGGGGTCACGACCATCTTGAGGTGGCATTTGGTTATGAAGGAATAGAAGGTCCGCTCCAGAATCCGGTTGTCGTAGACACAGGTCTTGAACAGCTGCATCCATTCTATGTCGCCGTTCATCTTATCCTGCATCTGGGAGAGCATGACGTGGGGCTTGAAGGCGTTCCCCGTGATATATGCGAAGCTGTTGTTCTGGTACTCCAGCCTCACATCGACAATCTCCTTCTTGTCATCATAGACAGGGCCGGCGACCACCACCGCCTGCGGCAATGTGTCAAATATCTTCTTAAAGGCAGTAGTTTCCATAAACGCAAAGTCCTCCGGCCAGCGACCCTAAGTGTATTCTTTAATTCTACACCATATTGCCTTTTTCATCAAGAAAGACTTTTTCATCTTTTTTTTCAGAAAAGCTTCGTTTTTCTATTGACACTTCACGAGGTTTTCTATAGAATACATCTCATCAACACCAACTTGCTCCCTTAGCTCAGTTGGTAGAGCAACGGACTGTTAATCCGTCTGTCGCAAGTTCAATCCTTGCAGGGGGCGCTCTCAGAGCCTGTTATTGCAACAGGCTCTTTTCTTTATTCCGCAAGGAAATATCCTTTTCCTGCGGCAAAAGGGAGAAAGAGTTTTTCAGACTGCCTTCCGGTGGAAGGACGCTGAAACCTAGACCACCCCAAAGACCCTCCCAGGGAACACACCAAGCGGTGTTTTCAGGAGGACAATGGGTAAGGGCTTCGTCATAACAAAAGCGTTATGGAGGTTTCAATGCGTCCTTATTACATCAACAAAGGAAAATACGGCTACTACCGGATTCGGCTCATTGACCCTGACACAGGACTTATAACCTGTGACAGAAGTTCGCACACAAAGGACATCAAAACAGCGGAAAGCCTCGCAGTCAAATGGATGCTGCACGGAGTCCCCTCCGCTGCAGCTGGCAGCACACAAAAAACACGGTCCGCAAAGAACGGACAGACAGAAGCCCCCATGAGCGACATGGAGCAACTGCTGACCCTCGCAAAAAAACTTGGAATGACAGTCATCCCGACAGACCAACAGCCATTTTTACCGAAACCACAGGCAGAGCAAACCCAGGCACCGACAGCAAACACCAAGACACGGGACGCTAAACTGCCACTTCCCTATGGCATCATCACCAGTATCCCCGTCTGTGAATTCCTCCTTGATTTCTGGAACGAAGAAACGAGCGAGTACGTAAAGAAACGCCGTGCAAAAGGAAAGAGTCCTCATACTCGCCACTGCCTTGATATGCAGCAGGTCGTGACACGCTACTGGAAACCGTACTTCATGGATACGAAAATAGGTGAACTTGACTTCAACATCCTCGACAATTTCTTTTTTTATATCAAAACAGAACTGGGCAAGGCAAATTCCACAGTGAACAAAGCCATAAACGTCGCCGCCGTTGCCTTTGAATACAACGAGAAGCACGGCAGACTGTACAACAACCCCATGAAGGGAATCGAACGCTACGGAGACGACAGCAGGGAAGTTGGTATACTTTCGCGGGATGAAGTTGATGCTCTATTCTCGGCGGAATGGGGAAAACCCGTCTGCCGCCTCGCCAACATGCTGGCGGCAACGACAGGCATGAGGGCAGGAGAAATATCAGGTCTCCGCTACTGCGACCTAGGGACGGACAGAATTTTCATAAACCATGCATGGGGCATTAACGATGGACTCAAAAGCACCAAAACAAACAAAAAGCGGGAAGTCGCCGTACTTCCAAGCATGATTTCGGCACTGAAAGAACTCGCTGAGGAAAACCCCGCATTCAGCCAGACAAGCTTCGTGTTCTGGTCTCCTGTCAAAAAAGGCCTTGAGCCTTACCTCCCCGGATATTGGGAAGATGACTTCTATGCAACGCTTGCTAAAATAGGCATCAGCAAAGAAATGCGGCAAGAGCGCAATGTTGTGTTCCACAGCTGGAGGCATTTCTATGCGACCCAAATTTCACAGAGGGCACAAGAACACCTCGCACAGGATACGTTGGGACACAGCAGCGCAAAAATGACCGCCCATTATGCAAACCACAATACAGACGAAAAGATGGATGCGCTCCGGCTCATAATCAAGGACATTACAAAAAACATAGTGGTCATACCCCAACAGCTAACAGCCTGACACCCGCTCGACACAAAGGATGGAAGGTATACCGTGCCTCCCCCTGTCCGCTCCAACAGCACAGCTCTTCCCTTCGGGCATCGCAGGCTGTTTCCGCTCGCAACCGCGCACAGCGGCTCCCCTTGGTCGCCGCATTGCGCTTGTCCCCATAAGGGCAAGCACAGCTCTTCCCCGGTCGTCGCAGAGCTTGCCCAACAGCCGGGAAACCACAGCCCGCCCTCCCACCCCGGAACCCTCCCGGCAGCCCGCGAGAGGCCGCAGACTCTT
>JAFSSU010000287.1 GCA_017450845.1 Treponema sp. | reverse complement strand
GAGCCTTCCTCCCTACGAGGGTAAAATAACGGTTGGCCTGTATTCAGAAGTGCAGAACGTCAATTTCGCGCAGAAAGAGGACGATGTTTACGCCACGGAGACAGGCGTGTTCACGACCCTGCCCGTCACGTTCGCGGACATGCCCCTTCATATAAAACAGAAGGCCGTCCACCGCCTGAACACAAGCCCCGCTTCATATTTCAGCTTTGAGAGCCTGCGGAAACGCTTTGCGGTGGAAAGCATGGAGTCCTTCTTTGATTTCGCAAAGGACGTGAGGATTGCCATCACCACGGACTGCAAGAGCTTTGAAGAGATTCCGAACAAAAAGCTCCTTGACCTCTGCGGGGATTTCCTCCTGTACCTGCAGCACCATCTTGAAAGCTATGACAAGCCCTATGTCGGGACGGATTTCCACCTGGTGCGCTTCTCCGATATGTTCAGCTTTGATGATGAGAAGGGCAAGCTGTGCTTCACGAAGGAGAAGATGATTTACATCGACGAAACGAACGCGGACGCACAGGCGAACGCAAGGCTTGAGCAGGAGCTGAAGGACACGGACTGGTACGCCCTTGATTCCTTCTGGGGGACGAGCGAGGAACGGGACTTGATCGCGTTCATCAGGAACCATGAGGGCAGGCTGCTTGCGGACTACGATTCCTTCCAGCTGCTCAGGAACGAGGAGGTCTACAAGATTTTTGACTTTGACAGCGGGCGCGGATTCCAGCCGGACTTCCTCCTGTTCCTGCACGGCAGGGAAAGCAGGCAGAACGCATACTTTCAGGTGTTCATCGAACCGAAAGGGAAGCACCTCGCGGGTGACGACAATGACGGATGGAAGGAGAAGTTCCTTGAAGAAATCAGCCGCCGCTACGGGACGGAACATGTCATCATGGAAAAAACAGACGGCTACATCCTGATTGGGCTTCCCTTCTTCAACTCGCAGGACGCGCTTATGAAGGCAAACTTTGAGGATGCATTTGACAAGAGCCTGCAAAATCCGGGCTGGACAGGAGGAACGAGCGATGGAAAAGACAGGGAAAGCTGATGTCAGGAAGCTGTTCATACTCTTTAAGGACACGCCCATCTACAAGCCCCTGCTGGACATCTGCGAGAACTTTGAGCGTCCCGTGGAATCCGAGATGATCGACGTGAATCAGCTCAAGTTCAGGAACTCAGAGCTGAGGGAAAATGAATGGTTTGAGACCCGCATCGTGATGGCAGAACGGAAGGTTGACCTGGTGGACGAAGAGGTCTGGCCCGTCATCCTTTCTGCGCTCAAGGAAAACCAGGTGCTTGAATTCGATTATGAATCCGTAAAGACGAACAAGAAATCTTTCGGCAGGACGCTTGAAGCCTGGCAGCTTATCTTTGACCGGGAACAGTGGTACCTGAAGGGCATGGCGGAAAACCCGGCCAAGCCCGGAGAGAGGGGCCTCAGGACCTTTGTCGTTCCCCGGATGAAAAACATCCGGCTGACGGGCAGACATTTTGCGCTGCCTGACAAGAATGTCTGGATGCTCGACAAGTACAGCGTGGGCTATTTCGGCGTGGTGACGACAAGTACATCGGAACGCTACCAGTTCATCTTTCAGGGATCCGCGCTCTATTATTCGAACGCGAATTTTGCGGAAGACAAGACGGTCGAAAAATACACCGGCGATGTTCCCCACAAGGACGGTGCCCTGCTCGTCAGCTTCACGAGCAACCAGCTGCCCGCCGTCCTAAAAGGAACTCGTCCCTGCGGCAGCCGGTCCCTCTTTCGTATGCCCTCGATAATTCCTGCAGGTCTTTCGGTACGCCGAAGGCGGAAAGCTGCTTGAGCCAGTGGAAGGCCTGCTGCCTGTCGTCTGCAACCTGCAGGAAGTACCTGTACAGGAACAGGCAGGATTCCCGGCTGGTATGTGCGGAATTCCGGTCGGAGAAAAAGCTGTCCGCCTCGTCGAACAGCAGGACATCACCGGAGGCCTCAGCTTCCTCAAAGGCTTCCCGTATGTTCGCTTCGTTCTCGCCCACGTAGCTGCCCAGTATGTCGCTGACGACCCTGTCCTCGCGGGAGGAAGACAGGTCCATGTCCTGCACGACCCTGACCCGGTCCGTCCGTCGTGCGGGCGCGCACATGTCCGCCGTCAGGTCAAAATCGTTGGGAATCGTAAAGCTCTTCCGCCTTGCGTCGCCCTTGCAGAAGAAGGTGCAGAAGAGCAGCTTGGGGAATACGCCCTGTCCTGCCGCAGACACGGCACGGAGCAGGTTGATGTCCTGCTCGCTGTCGCTTGATCATGAGCCGCATTTGTCGTAGACGGTGGAATCTTCCTTGTAGGCTCTGTTCAGTTTGCCCCTGAAGTCAAATATGTTCCGGGACTCTCCGCTGTCATCCAGCGGGGTCAGCTTCTTGTCCCGCACGTGCCGCTGGATAAAAGCTTCGATGACCTTCGCTGCGTGCCTTTTACATGAAAGGGCGGATACCAGGGCCTTGTAAAACGTCTGGCACTCCTCTATGTTCTGGAATTCCTCTATGTCCGTGCATATTTCATAGAAGAAACAGGCTGTGGCAAGCGTCTCATTCCTGGACAGGCTTTTTACCGGCAAAAGGCAGTTCGTACTCATGTTTGCTCTCATGGTCTCCTCCGTTCATCGAATCTGAACACAGGATAGCGTCCGCCGGTGTCATTTAGTGATATTTATCCTGTTTCATACATCAATCCTGATATATGCTGGCACAGAAGCGGTGCATTTTCAAAGCCAGATACTCTTCGTGATGGACCGCCTCTTCAAGGCAGGATAGCGTATCCTTGCGATAACAAAGTGCCTGTGCGACCGCTTCCGTTTTGCCAAGAAAGTGCGCACCGAAGTCTACAACTGCTGCAGCCAGCGCATGCTCTTCGGCGGCTCCGGCACTGCATCGTGAGTTTCTGGAGGCGTGTCTGAAGATCCAGGAAGAGAAAATAACTTGAATGTCTTGCTGCGTGATGATACAATTGCTTTGTTCGTGAACGGAAAAGCTGATGGTACGTATGATTCAACATTTCTTCTATATTCTCCTGCAATGCACCTGGGGCCTGGGGCAGACCGCGCTGGGCTTCCTCTTTTTCCTTGCCAACATACGCTGCCCGCATTCGTTTTACCGGGGCTGCATAGAAACCTGCTGGAGGAGCCCTTATTCCGGGCTGAGCCTCGGTCTTTTCATCTTTACGCCGCAAGCCGGTGATGAGTATACGTCGCAGGTCCGCGTCCACGAGTACGGTCACACCTTCCAGTCCCTGATGCTCGGCCCCCTGTATTCCGTCGTCGGAATCATATCCGTAGTATGGGCCTCCCTGCCGTATTTCCAGAAACTGCGGGAACAGAAGGGTGTTCCGTATACGGCCTGCTTTGTGGAGAAATGGGCGAGCTGGCTCGGTGAGAAAGTGACCGGCGAGCAGGCCGCGTGGTAAGACCGGGATGTCTTTGAGCGAGGCGTAAAATTCCATCACTGTTGCGGAACCGCCTGTCCGCGGCCCTTAAGGTCGCTTGGTAAAAGTATTTTGATTTTTTTCTAAATAGTTCTTGACAAATCACTCCTCCTGCTGTATAAAGTATTTAGAAACGTTTCTAAATACTTTGTCAGGAGGTAGCGCATGGCATTTGCCGACACGTTCAAGGCCCTTTCGGATCCTGTCCGGAGGAAAATCCTTGAGCTGCTGAAAGGCGGCCGCCTGTCTGCGGGGGAGATAGCTTCCCGTTTTGACATGACGGGAGCAACCATATCCTACCATTTGTCGGTCCTGAAGAAAGCGGACTTGCTCCGCGAATCTCGGGAAAAGAATTTCATCTATTATGAGCTCAACGCGAGCGTCTTTGAGGAGCTGATGCTGTGGTTCAGCCAGTTCCACACGAAGGAAGGCGGCGCAGAGAAGGAGAATTGAACTATGAACGAAAAGACTGAAACGATTGAAAAGAAGGACACAGCCTTTGCCCTTACGCTCGTCATCACGAGCCTGGTATGCCTTGTGCCCGTCGCGCTGGGCTTCATCCTCTGGGACAAGCTGCCGGAGATGATTCCACAGCAGTACGGCTGGGACGATCAGGCCAACTGGTCCCTGCCCAAGCCGATTGGCTTCATACTCTGCCCGGCTATACTGCTGCTCGCCAACCTTGTGATACAGCTTGCGCTGAAAATGGGCAAGAAGCAGCAGAACAGGAAGGTCGTGTCGCTCGTGACCTGGATTATCCCCGTCGTCTCCCTGGCGGTGAACTGCCTGCTGCTCCTGAAGGCCGCGGGGCTGGGCATAAGCGTGGCCCAGACAGTCATACTCATCGTGTCCCTGATGTTCGTCATACTCGGCAACTACCTGCCCAAGACCGAGCCGAACGAGTTTGTCGGAATCAGGGCCCCCTGGATAAACGGAAATCCCGATGTCTGGGCAAAGACGAACAGGCTGGGCGGCATCCTGATGGTCATCGCGGGAATCGCGAGCCTGGCGGCCTGCTTTACCCCGGCCGGAAGGTACGTGTTCATCATCAGCACCGTCGCCATGATGGCCGTGACGCTTGTCTACTCGATCGTCCTGGCATCCCGTACGCGGTAAGCGGCGGGGGAGGGGAGGGCATCATAGCCATACCAAAAGGGCAAGGCATGTTGCCGCCGAGCCGGTTATCGGCAGAGACGGCTACGTTTCCGAAGTTGTCATTGTCAAAACCGGAATGTTGCATGCCCTGCCCCCGTTTTCCGAAGGAGGAGGTAAAATCGGAAGACCAGAGGCTGTGCGAGCTGTCATCAGACGGATTCATAAAGCGGTTCAAGATAGCGAATATCCTTCATAACTGCGGTGCGCTCAAGGAGAAGGGGGTTCCCGCAATCGAGATCTTCACCTAATCTGGCAGGACAAGAGATTTGGCAAACCGCATGGCTGAAATCGATGACTATCTGACTGGCCATGAAGTCGCTGAATATGCTGTCGTT
>JAFSSU010000286.1 GCA_017450845.1 Treponema sp. | reverse complement strand
GGAAGGCATCTCCCTCGGGCAGGCGGAAAGCAGCTCGGGCGGCAACGGCAGCGGGGGCTCGGGGGACCTGCTCAACATCCTTATCTCCGTGCTCGGCGCGCTGCTCGGCGGCACCAGCTACACGAGCGCGACGGGCTTCGTCCCCCCGATGAAGTTCAGCTCCTTCGTCCCGCTGACGGCGACAAACCTCTCCTACGGTACTTCCGTCAAGACGACGATGATTGACCGCACGAACGAGCAGCTCAAGCTCACGGTGGGCAAGACGACAAAGTCCATCTACGTGGACAACGACGCGAACATCTCGACCTTCGCAAAGAAGGACGCTACCCTCCGCGCCGTCGGCCGATACTGCAACATCTGGGTCATCGATTCCTTCTACACCAATGGCAAGGCTTCCGGCACCAAGGTCAACTCCGCCCTCTGCGAGAACTTCGCGGACAAGTTCGACTCCCTCTACGGCAAGGTGCGGGAGTACTTCGGCGATGAGTCCGACGAGATCTACTATTATTACAATGGCGGCGAGTTCACGACCGAGAAGATGAGCAGGCTCTCCGACACGGGCATGTACGACCAGACCCACAACAAGGTCAACATCGTCATCTACGACATCGGCGGCGACGCGAACTCCTCCAGCGGGGGCGGGGTCGTCGGCTACTTCTACGCCAAGGACTACTTCCCTGACGGGACGGACATCCAGAAGCTGACCGGCAAGGGCTACTCCCAGTCCGAGCAGGTCCTCAACTACTCCAACGAAGGCAAGTACTTCTATGTCGACGCAAAGTACGCGGTCAACGACACGACGATGGTCTACTCCACCCTTGCCCACGAGTTCCAGCACATGGTGCACTGGAACCAGAAGACGATGCGGCAGGAGCTGGAGTCCGGCTCGGGCTTCAACGAGATGCTTTCCATGCTCTGCGAGGACCTCGTGCAGTCATACCTGGGGCTTGACGATGACGACAGCCCCAAGGCCCGCCTCCCCCTCTTCGAGAAGTGCTACCCGGACGCAGGGCTGGAGTACCGCGACTCATCCTCCTACCTGACGCTTCTCTCCTATGCGAGCAACTACGCGTTCGGGGCCTGGCTCTCAAGGAACTTCGGCGGGGCTTCCCTCATAAAGAACATGTCCACCAACGCCTACGTGGATGCCAAGGCAATCGAGGCGGCGACGGGCAAGAGCATGGAGTACCTGCTCAAGTGGTACACGGTCTCCTGCATTGACAAGGACTCCGCCCGGATCGGCCCCGGCCACACGTTCAACAAGTCGGCGGGCGAGCTGTCGGCAATAAACCTCTGGACCCTCTCCAAGACTCTCGACTCCACATACGCGGAGACAAAGTCCTCGGGCTCGTCCGGCTACTACAAGTTCAACGGCCCCGCGACCTTCGGCTACAACGCAAAGTACAACCTCCGCCCCTACGGCATCACGCTGAACTACGTGGGCAGGACGACAGGCCCGGACGCACGGCTGAACTTCGGCACGAGCTCCGTCTCCGCCAAGGAGAAGGTCTACATCGTCGTCTCGGACACCGCCCCCGCAACGAACTGAGCGGAGATTTGTTTAGCAAGCAGGAGGTATAGAACATGAAGAGAACAAATGCATTTGCGATATTTGCGGCGGTGCTGTCGCTGTCCGCCATGTCGCTCTCCTTTTCCAGCCCAGTTCAGAAGCTCAGGGGGACGGTGCGCTTCTATGGCAGCAGCCCCTTCATCTACCCGGGCTTCGAGACGGAGGACGGCAAGAAATACACGCTGGAAGTCCCGTCCCTCAATGACTTCACGCTGGACGAACTCAGCTCCCACGAGGGGGAGCTGATCGAGCTGACGGGAAAGAAAAAGGGAAAGCGCCTGGCCCCCCACTCCCTGCCTGACGGGCACATCGTCGTGGAATCCTACGAGGTCGTGTCGCCGCTGGACAAGGATGCCGAAGTCGGGCAGACTGCCGGAGACGCAGACTAGGCAATCTCTATCTTGGTGCTGACGGCCTTGGCGGCCCCCTCCCTCTCCAGGGCATCGACGGGGGCGCAGTCACCGGCTGTCAGCAGGTATGAGCCCGCTTCCAGGACGCTCTCCCCCTCCTCGTTGATGCTCTCGAATGCGGATACGGGGAGACTGAACGTGAGGCTGGCCTGCTTTCCCGCCCCGATGCGAACCCGCCGGAACTCCCTCAGGGAGCAGTGCGGGTCATCCGCCTTCTTTTTCTCCTTGGACACGTACAGCTGCACCACCTCGTCGGCATCATATTTCCCCGTGTTCTCCACGAGGACGCTGACATCAACGGACTCCCCTGCGCTGAGTTTCTGCCTGGAAAGCCGTATCTCCTTGAACTCGAACGTCGTGTAGCTCAGCCCGAAGCCGAAAGGAGAGAGGGGCTTTTTCTCCTGATAGCGGTAGGTGCGGCCTTTCATCGCGTAGTCGTCGAAGGGCGGCAGGTCAGAGGTCGCGGCGGGGAAGGTCACAGGCAGGTGGCCGCTCGGAACCACGTCGCCGAAGATGATGTTGGCGAGGGCGTTCCCGCCCTCCTCGCCCGGATACCAGGCAAAGAGAATCGCGTCCGCGATGTCCGGCGGGAAAGCGAGCGGGGAACCGGCTGTAAGGACAAGGACTATCGGGGTGCCGCGCTCGTGCATGGCCTTCAGGTACTCAAGCTGCCAGGGCGGAAGCTCTATGTAGTCCCTGTCGCCCGCATGGGAGGCAATGGACTCCCCCTGCTCGCCCTCCATCGCGTTGTCCAGGCCGAAGCAGGCGATGACGGCATCGACGTGCTCCACCTCGCCGACGGTCCAGCCGTTCTGTATGTTGGGGCTGTACATCTGGCAGCCCTGCACGTAGTCAATGACGACGCCCGGCATATCCCGGGACTTGTCCACCATTCCCTCGACGAAGGTGACCATGCGGGAGTTAAGACCGTAGTAGTTGGCGAAGAGGGCGTTTACGTCCACGGAGGCAGGCCCCATGACGAGGATGCGCTTGGGCTTCCTGTCGAAGGGAAGCAGCTTGTCCTTGTTCTTTAAAAGGACGAAAGAGTTCTCCGCGACCTTGCGGGCGAGCGCGCGGTGCTCCGGTGAATCAATGTCCTTCTTGCCAAGCCCGGCCCACTTGTCCTTTTCCTTGGAGTCGAACATGCCGAGCTTGAAGCGGGTCATCAACAGGCGGCGGACGGACTCGTCTATCTTGGCCTCGTCCAGAAGCCCGGTCCTGACTGCCTCCACTGCGGCAGGATAGGTACAGCCGCAGTTCAGGTCGCAGCCGTTCTTTATGGCGAGGGCGGCGGACTCCGCGGGGGTCGCCGTTATCTTGTGCTCCTCATGGAAGTCGCGGACGGCCCAGCAGTCGCTGACGACGTGGCCCCTGAAGCCCCACTTGCCGCGCAGAACCTCCTGAAGGAGGAATTTGCTGCCGCAGCAGGGCTCGTCCAGCGTCCGGTTGTATGCCCCCATCACCGACTCAACTCCCGCATCGACCGCGGCCTTGAACGCCGGGAGGTAGGTCTCCCACAAATCCTTCTTGCTGACGACCGCGTTGAACACATGGCGGTCTTTCTCCGGCCCGGAGTGGACGGCGAAGTGCTTGGCGCACGCCGCCACCTTCAGGTTCTCGGTGTCCTCTCCCTGCAGGCCCTTGATGAACGCGGTGCCCATCCGGGAGGTAAGATAGGGGTCCTCGCCGTAGGTCTCCATGCCTCGGCCCCAGCGGGGATCTCGGAAGATGTTGATGTTGGGGGTCCAGAATGTCAGCCCGCGGTACTGCTCACGGAGATTGGCACGCACTGCCTCGTTGTGCTTGGCCCGGGCCTCGGTGGAGATTGCGTCCGCCTCCTCCCTGGCGAGCTTGTCGTCGAACGTCGCCGCGAGCGCGATTGCCTGAGGGAAAACCGTCGCCAGGCCGGAGCGGGCGACCCCGTGCAGGCACTCGTTCCACCAGTTGTAGCGGGCTATCCCGACCCGGTCCACCGCCATGCTGTCATGGAGCATCAGGGAAACCTTCTCCTCCAGCGTCATGGCTTTGACCATGGCATCTATCTCTTGCAAGCGCTCTTTCTCAACATCAGACATGAAAAACTCCTTCTCCGCACATGAACTGCTGATTATATTATGAGACAGAAAGGGCTTTTCTTCCATCGGGAATTTATCTTAGAAAAGATACATCAGGCGGGTAAAAAAAACGGCAGGGAAGACCCCTGCCGGAACGATTAGCTGGCTCCTGCCGCTTGTTACTCCTCGGCGATTGCCTCGACGGGGCAGACGGACGCGCAGGCACCGCAGCTGATGCACTTCTCAGACGCGACAGCCCTCTTGTCGTTCACCTCGCTGATTGCTCCGTTCGGGCACTCACCCTCGCACGCCCCGCAGTTGATGCAGGTATCAGAATTCACCTTGTAAGCCATAGCCTTTCACCTCTGAAAATTAAGTTATCATAACTGTAACACAGCAATGGCCAAAAAGCAACAAAACAATTGTAAGCACGAAATAACTGCCTTTTCTCCTGTAACAAAACAGGGTTCGTTCCGTTAATCGTAAGAAGGAGGCCAGCATAATGAGGCAAAGACGAAAAACAAACATGAAAATCGTAAGAAGGGTGAGGATCGCGACATTCTGCTTCCTTGCAGCGCTCGCCGTGTTCATACCCGTGAACTGCTTCTCGCAGGCTAACAAGGGCAAGGCAGCCGTATCGCAGGAGCGGCAGCAGCTGATAGACTTCGCGCTGACACTGCGCGGCACGCCCTACCGATATGCGGGCAAGACCCCGGACGGATTCGACTGCTCGGGATTCGTGTCCTACGCGCTCAACTACGGGGCCAACGTCATCCTGCCCCCCTCGTCCAAGGGCATCTACGCCAGCGCGAAGGTGACCAAGATAGAGGTCAAGGACCGCGAGCCGGGCGACCTCGTCTTCTTCAAGACCACGTCCTCCCCGGACATCTCCCACGTCGGCATCTACCTGGGCCGCTATGAGGGCAAGGACGAGAAAGGCAAGTCCGCCACGCTCGCGGGAATCGGCAAGCTGGAGGGCAAGCGGCTCTTCATCCATGCGGCGAGCGACGGCCCGGAGACCGGGGTCATCGTAAGCTCGCTCGACGACGGCTACTGGGCCAAGCACCTGACCGGCTACGGCCGCGTCCTGGCGGAAACGGCAGCCCCTAATCCCGCACAATAATCCTGTACATCGGCTCCTCGCCGGGGCACAGCTCCAGCACGTGCTTCTCGCAGGCAAGGGCCTCGTCCTCCTCATGCGTGACGTGCAGCAGGGTCGTCGTGTTTGTCGCGGCGACCGTCTCCAGCAGGTCCAGTATCTTGTCCCGGTAATCCTCGTCCAGCGCGTGGCAGGGTTCGTCCAGGATAAGGACGCGGGGGCTTTTCACCGCCGCCCGCAGTATGAGGATGGCCCGCTGCTCGCCGTAGCTGAGCGAGCTGAAGGTCTGGTGTTCCCGCCCCGCAAAGCCTGCGAACTTGAGCCAGGCCCGTGCCGCCTGCAGCTCGAAGTCCGTCGCCTGCTCGTACAGTCCTATGCTGTCGTGGAAACCGGAGACGATGACGCTCTCCAGGTTGGTCCCGCCCACCATGCGGTACTCCACGTGCAGGCGGTAGCTGACGATTCCCAGCTGCCTCTTGATGTCCCATATCGTCTCGCCCGTCCCCCGCCTGCGCCCGAAAAGAGAAACATCCTCGCGGAAGACCTGCATGTTGTCGCCGGTTATCAGCTCCAGCAGTGTCGTCTTGCCCGAGCCGTTGGGCCCCCGGATGAGCCAGTGCTCGCCCCGCCGCACTTCCCAGGTCAGGTCTATCAGGACGCGGTGCTCGTCCCAGCCGACGTTGACCTTGTTGAAGCGTATGAGGCTGTCGGGGGCGGGGTCCTGGTTTATGCCGCTGACGAGCGCGTCGCTCTCCGCGCGGATACGGGCAATCTCGGCAAGGAAGGCCCTCTTGTCCGCCTCGCGCGAGGCCTCCTTCTCCGCCTTGCGCCCGGCAAGGATTTTCTCGTAGTCCGTACGCGTGCCGCAGAATGACACAGCCCCCTCCCGGAACTCAAGCACGCGGTTTATCTGGGAGGGAATCTCGTGGAACCTTTCCATGCTCAGGATAATCCTGGGGAAGGCGGACTCCCCGCTTCCTGCCGGAGCCAGCTGCCTCTTGAGGATAGTGTCAAAGAATTCCAGCAGGATTTTGCGGGAAGACACGTCCAGACCTGCGAAGGGGTCGCTCAGTATGAGGAGCGAGCAGCCGGAAAGCAGGGCACGGCAGAGGAGGGTCCGCCGTATCTCGCCCGTGGACATAAGCTTGAGCCCCCTGTCCAGTATGGGGCCGACCCCGCAGAGCTTGACCTCGGGCAGCGCGTCCAGCTTGTCCGCTATGGGCGGCAAGGGGTCGTCCTTGTTCATGGGCCCGCCCAGCACCTCGCAGATGAAGCGACGGCCCGTCCGCCCTATGTCCTGCTTGTCCATGTACTCGCTCTCGTCCCGCCTGCGCTCCTCCTCTATCAGGGCCGCGGCGGCCTCAAGCGACACGACGGCGGTCCCTCCCCTGCCCTCCGCCGGGGAAAAGACGGATGAGCACAGGGGGACGGCGGGCGGGGGGGCAACGTTGGGCACGAACTGGGCCTGCCCCGAAAGCGCGCGGACAAAAGCCGCCTTGCCGCCTCCGTTGGGGCCTATGACGAGCCACGCCTCGCCGTCGCACATCTGCCAGTCAATCCGGGGAAGCAGGGTCTTGTAGCTGTCCTGCACCGAGCAGTTTTCTATAGTAATCAGCCTGGAAGCCATCTTCTTACCTCCTATCAGTTCTTCCCGTCCGCAGGAACTGAAAGCGGGGCACGGAGCAAAAAGTCCTCCCCCAGTTCCAGCGGCGTATATAAGACGGCAGGATGCCCGTCGCAGCACCAGCGGTAGACCTCGCCGGTCTCAGGGTTCACGAGCTGCCATCCGCCCG
>JAFSSU010000285.1 GCA_017450845.1 Treponema sp. | reverse complement strand
TTCCGTGGCGAGGACGGCAGCTTGCTTCCTTCCGCGCTGAGCCTGAGGCAGCGGCTTGAGTTCCTGGAAAAGCGGGGTGTCCGTTTTGCCGTGGTGCTGGATTTTTCCCCCGCACTGGCACGGACTGACGGGGAAGTCTTCCTCAAGACGCTTGTCAGGGCCTGCAATCTCCGCTACCTTGCCGAAGGGCAGGACTTCCGCTGCGGCTGGAAAGGCTCATTCGCTCGTGATTCGATTGCGGACCTGGCGGAAAAGGAAGGCTTTTCCTTTGACTTGATAGCTGACGTGGAGGTCGCCGGGGAGCGGGCAAGCTCTTCCCGCGTCAGGACTGCCGTGGCATCCGCTGGCTTTGCCTTGGCATCGGAGCTTCTCGGCCGTCCGTTCGAGTTTGACTGCCGCAGCTTGCGCTTCGTCAAGGGGGCTGCCCGCCTGACCGGACGGCAGGTTTGCCCTCCGGACGGGGAGTATGCCGTGGAAGCCGCCCTTTCCGATGGGAGGACCGCCAGCTGCCAGTGCCGGATACAGGACGGCAGCCTCATCATCATGCTGCCACAAGAATATTCAGGTTCGGAGCCTGTCTCCGTCCGCTTTTAATCCCAAGCCAGTGTGAGCTGTCGTACTAGGCAACCGGGTGTTTGCGGTTATGCAACCGCCCGGTTACGGCTTGTCAACCGCCCGGTTCGTGGTCTACAAACCGCCCGGTTCGTGGTCTACAAACTGTACGGTTCATGGTCTGCAAACCGTTTTTTCTTGACAGATGCGTTTCTACAGGTGATAATATGTGTAACATCAGTTGGGGGGGGGTAACAACTGTTTCTTGCTGTACTAATGCCCGCTTTCCCTGACAAGGAGTTTGCTATGACAAAGAAAATTCTGTTTGCCTGTTTTGCCCTGCTGGCTGTGGCGGCATACCTGGTGAGCGCGAAGCCGTCCAAGAAGTCCAAAAATGCCGATGACAGCGCAGCGAAAGAGGCCCTGAGGACGGCCACGAAGGACTTCGTCAGGATAGAGGCGGGAACCTTCATGATGGGAACGGTCGGCGGAGGGAATTTCGGAAACCTCCCGTTCGACGAAAATGAAGCCCATAGCGTGACGCTGACCCGCTCTTACTATATGTGCGACCACGAGGTGACGAACGCTGAGTACAAGGCCGTGATGGGAAAAGTCCACCGCCTGAACAAGGGCGGGGACAACGTGCCCGTGGTGTACGTCTCCTGGAACAACATGATAGACTACTGCAACAAGCTGAGCGAGCTGCAAGGTCTGACCCCCTGCTATACGAAGGAAAAAGGCAAAGTAACCTGCGACTTCACGGCGAACGGCTACCGGCTGCCGACTGATGCGGAATGGGAACGGGCAGCCCGCGCGGGCAACGACACAACGGAGTTATTGACCTATAACGGAATCACAGAGGATTCGTCTTTGGACAAGGAAACAAAAGACAGCCTGCTCGGAGAATACGCATGGCATCCGTTCAACAGCGGCAGAAAGCTGCACCCGGTCAAAGAAAAGAAGCCCAACGCATGGGGCCTGTACGACATGATAGGAAACGTATGGGAGGTGTGCTGGGACTTTAGTTCCAAACTACTCAATGGCGAGCCTGCGACCGACCCCACAGGACCAGCATCTGCTCCCAGTGACTGGACCTGCCACGTCACCCGTGGCGGAGGTTTTTATGATCCAGGTCCTGTCAATACAAAGTACATGACCGATTCCAACCGTCATTGGGGCCTCGATGAGGTTAGGTCCGGGTCTGACAGATACGGCTTCCGCGTCGTCCGTACCGCAGACGACTGAGCGGCAGGACGGGGAGGGTGCCGCGCCGGGCAGCCCCCATGTTGCGGTTTTCCCCGATTTCCTGTAGAATGTCCGCATGGCAGACAATTCCGCGAAGAACATAGAGCTTTTGGATTCCACCCTGCGCGACGGTTCGCAGGGTGAGGGCGTGAGCTATTCAGTACAGGACAAGATACACATCGTGCAGGCCCTGGATGAGCTTGGGGTCAAGTACATCGAGGCGGGCAATCCCGGCAGCAACCCCAAGGACATGGAGTTTTTCCAGAAGGCCAAGGAACTGCGCCTTGCGCATTCCAGGCTCGTCGCCTTCGGTTCGACACGCCGCAAGGACTCCTCATGCGCGGAGGACGCGAACTTGCAGAGCCTGCTTTCCGCCGAGACCGAGGATGTCGTCATCTTCGGCAAGACCTGGGACTTCCAGGCGACGGAAATCCTGCACGTGACGCTCGAACAGAACCTGGAGATGATCCGTGACACCTGCGCCTACCTGAGCAAGCGGGGGCGGAACGTCATGTTCGACGCGGAGCATTTCTTCACGGGCTACCAGGCCAACTCCGATTATGCGATGCAGGCCCTGCAGGCAGCCCTTGAGGGAGGGGCGACCGTCCTCTGCCTCTGCGAGACCAAGGGGGGCTGCATGCTCTCCGACTGTTCCAGGATTGTCGGCGACGTTGTCAAAAAATTCGGCAAGGCCGCCATAATAGGAATCCATACCCATAACGACTCCGGGCTTGCCGTCGCCAACTCGCTGACCGCTGTCGAATCGGGGGCGGGCCATGTGCAGGGGGTCCTCCTGGGCTTCGGCGAGCGGACGGGCAACGCCAACCTGTCCACGATAATCGCAGACCTCCAGCTCAAGATGGGCTACCGCTGCATTCCCGAGGAGAACATCGGCCTCCTTACCCCGATTTGCCGGAGGGTCGCCGAGATAACGAACATACCGCTGGACGGGGGCATGCCCTATGTGGGCCAGAACGCCTTTGCCCACAAGGCCGGGATGCACATAGACGCGGTTCTCAAGAACCCCGCCGCTTACGAGCACATCAGCCCGGAGACCGTCGGCAATTCCCGCGTCTTCCTGATGAGCGAGGTCGCGGGCCGGTCGATGATCATCGAGAAGATAAAGAAGTTCGACCCGAACATAACCAAGGACTCGCCCGTCGTTGCCGACATCGTAAAGAAGGTCAAGGACATGGAGCACGAGGGCTACCAGTTCGAGGGGGCGGACGGCAGCTTCGAGCTCCTTGTGCGCAAGATAATCGGCAAGTACCAGCCCTTCTTCAAGCTGCACTATTACAAGATAAGCGACGAGAACCCGTTGATAGAGAAGGACCTGTACTCTTTCGCCCAGCTCAAGATAGACGTGGACGGGCATGTCAAGATCTCGGCGGGAGAGGGGGACGGACCGGTCAACGCGCTTGACTTCGCCCTTCGCTCTGCCCTGTCCTCGTTCTACCCTGCCGTGGAGCAGATACGGCTGACCGACTACAAGGTGCGCGTCCTGGACGGCGGGCACGGCACTGCGACCACCGTCCGCGTACTCATAGAAAGCAGCGACGGAAAGGACAGCTGGACGACGATCGGGGTGAGCTGCGACATTGTCGAGGCTTCCTGGTTTGCCCTGGTGGATTCCTTTGAGTACAAGCTGATCAAGGACATTGAGCGGCGCTACCAGAAGCTGATATAGGGGAGGGCAAATGTCCTTCCCCTTGGTGGGTGGGCTTAACCGTCCGCCCGCTCCACCAGCCCCCGTGCTTCCATGCCCTTGAGAATCTGGGCGACTATCTGCTCGGGGACGTTGCAGCTGGTGTCAATGACGAGGTCGGCGACGCTCTGGTAGTCGTTGTTGTCTATGCCGTAGAGCGTCTTGTAGCGGCTTGTGTCCGACGCGTCTCGCATTGCCGTGAATTCCTTTATCTTCTGAAGGTCGCCGCCCTCCCTCTTGAGGATGCGGGAAGCCCTGAGCTCGTCGCTCACGAGCAGGTAGACCTTCACGTCCGCCTCCTTTAGCATCCAGATGGCAAGTCTGCTGCCCAGCACGCAGCTTTCCTTTAGGGCCAGCTCCACCTGATGGCTGTCCACGTACTTGTCGTAGGAGTCATCGCCCTTGGCCTTCTCCAGAAGCTCCGGCAATGTCATGCCCTTTTCCTCCGCAAGCTGGCGGAAGGTGTAGTTGATGAGCTGTATGCCGAGTGTCTTTGCCAGCAGGGTGCTGACCGTCGTGTTGCCGCAGCCTGACTTGCCGCTTATCGCGACCCGCAGCTCCCTTCCCGCCGGAATCCTGTAGCCGTCCAATATATCTTCTGCCATGATGCTGCCTCCTCGTGCGATAAATTCTATTCCTTTATTTTACCCCGTTTCAGGGATAAAAGCAAACTAATTCATAAGCATAAAATCTCCTTGTGCCCTTTTGTCCCAATGTTGTATAATAGAAGATATGTCAGATAAAGAGTCCGGATCCACGCCTTTTTATGCCGGGGGGCTGCGTTTCTCATGCACCCAGTGCGGCGGCGAGTCCCGTTGCTGCCGGGGCAGGCCCGGGGTGGTGCAGCTGGGGCAGGATGACCTGGCCCGCCTGGCCCGCGCCGAGGGCCTGACCGAAGAGCAGTTCATCCAGGCTTTCTGCCGCTGGGTCCCCGAGGGGAACGGCTGGGAATTCCTTTCCCTGCGCGACCTGTCCAACTATGACTGCGTGCTGTGGGGCAAAAACGGATGTTCCGTCTACGAGGCGCGCCCCGCCCAGTGCAGGACCTATCCCTTCTGGCCCTTCATCGTGGAGGACAAGGAGTCATGGGAGGAGGAGCAGAAGGACTGTCCCGGCATAGGCTTCGGCACGCTGTATCCCCGTGAAGAGATAGAGGCTGAGCTGAAGGAATACGGGAGGGAGGAGAGAATCCGCCGCAGGCACAGGGAATGGTGGGAGGACGAGCAATGAGTTTTGAGCCCAGGACAAAGGATTTTACGCTGAGCCCCTATACCGGGCTGACCCGGGAGAGCTGGCTGGAGGCCGCCTCCTATATCATTGACGGTGTGTTCGCGCACATAAAGAAATTCGACGACCCCGTCGTCGTCGCAAGGCAGGAGACGGAGATAAGCTACCCGCACAAAAATATTCCGCCGGACCGCTTTGAGGCCGAGCGGCGGGCGGAGATATTCGAGGGGCTGACACGGACGCTTTTCATAGCCGCTCCATTGCTGAAAAACACGCCTGACTACCAGGTGAACGGCTGGAAGCTTGCGGATTACTACAAGGCTCAGATTCTCCGTACCTGCAGCAGGGGCGATGCGGTCAGCGCGGGAAGCTACGAGGACCTGCAGGACGTGACGGGTCACAGCGACCCCTTCCGTACTTTCCAGCAGACCGTGGAGACATGCGCCCTTGTCATCTGCCTGGACATAAGCCGCGCGGAGATATGGGAGACTTACACGAAAGAGGAGAAGGACACCATAGCTTCGTTCCTCTCCGGCTATGCCCACGCCAGCACCGTCCCCCAGAACTGGCGGCTCTTCAACATGCTGGACATGGCCTTCCTGCACAAGGAGGGTTACCCGGTGGACGAGGAGATTATGGCCGACCACGCCCAGGCAATCCTGGGCTACTATGCGGGGAACGGATGGTACCGCGACGGGCAGAGCTTCGACTACTATTCCTGCTGGGCGTTCAACGTCTATGCCCCCATCTGGAATGTCTGGTACGGATATAAGAACATGCCCTATGTCGCCCAGAAGTTCGAGGACAACTCCAATGCGCTCATGCGGACCTACCCGGATTTCTTTGACGCGGACGGATGGATGACCATGTGGGGCCGCAGCAACATCTACCGTTTCGCCGCGACGAGCGCGTTTGACGGCAATTTCTTCCTGCGCCATCCTGCCGCCAATCCCGGCCTTGCCCGCCGCATCGCGTCCGGGGCGATGATGCAGTTCCTGTCCCGCGACGACTGCCTGCCGGACGGGGTGCCGACGCTCGGCTTCTACCGGCAGTTCACGCCGCTCGTACAGGGCTATTCCTGTGCGGAGTCCCCCTTCTGGTTGGGCAAGGCCTTCCTCTGCCTGGACCTGCCCGCAGACCACCCCTTCTGGACGGCCCGCGAGGAGAACGGAAGCTGGGAGACAATGAAAGCGGGGGAAGTCAAGGAGACCGTTCTGGACGGCCCGGCCCTCTGCTTTACCAACCATCAGGCGAACGGCACGACAGTCTTGCGGACGGGAAAGGTCGTCAAGACGGCCAGCGACGAGCACGGCATGTGGAACTATTCCAAGCTCTGCTTCTGCTCCAAGTACCCCTGGGAGTCCGCCCCGTCCTCGGACGTGGAGTCCCAGCAGTACGTGCTCACGGATGTGACGAGCGGGGCCATACAGAAGGCGAACGCGACTTTCTGGGCTGGGGAGAAGAACGGCGTGCTCTACCGCCGCCAGTTTTTCGGCTACCGGCTTGAGGACGAGACCCACTGGATCCAGGCGATGAACCTGGCTGACTTCCCCGTGGCGAACGGCATTATCCGCGTGGACCGGCACAGGCTTCACCGCCGCCCGGTCAGCTTTACCCTCGGCGCGTACGGCTTCCCCGACAACGGGACCCGGGTCGAGCGGAAAGAGAGGGGAGGGGCCAGGGCAATCCTGCTGTCAGGCACGGATTCTTCCGGGCGCAAAAAGCAGATGGCAATGACGGTCTGGGGCGGCTGGCAGCAGCTGGATGTCCTTAAAAGCAGCGGCACGAACCCGGACAGCACTGGGTCTCTTGTCCCCTATGCGAGGACGACCTTGCGCAAGCAGTACGGCGGGGCGGAGCCCTATGTCCTTGTCTCGCAGGTGATAACCCGGGAAAGCGGCGAGCCGTTCGGCGAGGACGAGCTCTTTCCTATAGAAGGAATTATTTTCAGCGACAAGTTCCGGGTGGGAAGCTACGGCCCGGTCCGGATTATCTTCACGGACGGCAGCGAGCGGGTCGTGGACTTTGACGGAATCGAGGGCCGCCTGTCTCTGTAATCTTGATAAACCCCCTTTACAAATAGTGCACGTTTTCATATAATTACAGTGCATATAAGGGAGTATGTCAATGAAGACGCGGGGAGAAATGCTGGAAGGGCTTCTCAAATCATTCGGCGGCTATTACTCTGTCCGGCGGGACGGGGTGGCCGCTCCCTTCGTCGCCGAGGCCGAATTTCACTCCCACACCGAGCAATACTTCCTGGTAAAGGCTGCCCACATCGCGGACATCGATTCCAACGAACACGTTTTTTTCGCAAGCGAGGAACAGCTGACGGCGGAGAACTTCTCCGGTCTGGACAGCCGTGCCTGGGAAGAGGGCCTTTCCCGCGTCAAGGCCGTGGAGGGACACCGCAACACGGACATAAGCCTCATCGTCCTCTGTGACAGGGCGGACAGGGACGCGCTGAAGCAGGCCCGCCGCCTTTACCGCTACAAGTCTTACAAGTGGGGCTTCCGGGGCTGGAGCGGCTACCGGGTCGCAGTCTGGGAGTCGGAGGGCGGCAGCATCAGCTGCAACCGCCTGGGAAAAAATCTGAAGGCAACAATAGGCAGGGTTTATGAAAGCCAGGCCTAGAAATAAAACGTTTGGAGTAATGGTATGACAGCATTGTTCATCATTCTGGCCGCAACTGCCCTGCTTCTGTGCGGGTACGTGTTCTACGGCTCATGGCTGGCAAAGCAGTGGGGAATCGATCCCAAGAAGAAAACCCCTGCCGTGACAACCCCCGACGGCGTGGACTATGTCTCCGCCAAGCCCGCGGTCCTCATGGGCCACCACTTCTCATCCATCGCCGGTGCGGGTCCGATCAACGGTCCGATTCAGGCGGCGGTCTTCGGCTGGGTGCCGGTTTTCCTCTGGTGCGTCATCGGAGGAATCTTCTTCGGCGGCCTGCAGGACTTCGGCTCGCTCTTCGCGTCCATCCGCAACGGCGGAAAGTCCGTCGGCGAGATCATCAAGTCCTCCATGGGCAAGACCTCCAAGAAGCTTTTCATCATCTTCGCCCTGCTCGTGCTGATTCTGGTCATCGCCTCCTTCGTCAACGTCGTCGCGGGAACCTTCTTTACCGCCGCCGATGCAGGTCAGTTCGGCTTTGTCGCCCATCCGAACGGCAACCAGACCACGGCGATGGTCTCCGTCCTCTTCATCGTGCTCGCCATCATCTACGGAATCCTGACGAACAAGTGCGGGCTTTCCACCGTGGTCGCAACGATTATCGGACTTGTCGGCGTCGTCCTCGCAATCTTCGTGGGTCTTAACTTTGGCCTCGCCCTCGGCCGCACCGCATGGATCGTCATCATCGGAGCCTACATCGTCGTGGCGTCGCTGGTTCCCGTCTGGGTCCTGCTGCAGCCCCGCGACTACCTGTCCTCATTCCTGCTGTATGCCATGATGGCCCTCGCCATCGTCGGCATCATCTTCTCGGCCTTCACCGGCGGAGCCACGTTCGAGCTCCCCGCGTTCAACGGCTGGAAGACCTCAATCGGCCCCATGTTCCCGGCCCTTTTCATCACGGTCGCCTGCGGAGCCTGCTCGGGCTTCCATTCCCTGATTTCCACGGGAACCACTTCCAAGCAGATTGACAACGAGAAGAACGCCAAGGCAATCGGCTACGGCTCCATGCTCATCGAGTCCCTGCTCGGAGTCATCTCCCTTATCGCTGTCGGTATGGTATCTTCCACTGCCCTCAAGGGTGATGGCGGTACGCTCAAGCTCACCGTCGCCCCTCCCGTCGCCTTCGCATCGGGAATCGCCAGCATGTTCAACAAGAACACGGCCGTCTACGCCTTGCTGACTCTCTCCGTCTCGGTCTTCGCCCTGACCTCGCTTGACACGGGAACCCGCCTGAGCCGCTTCATGTTCAGCGAGCTTTTCCTGAAGGACAACGAGAAGACTTACAAGGACGCGAAGGGCATCCGCTCCTTCCTGGCCCATCCGCTGACCGGAACCATCTTCATGGTCGCCATTGGCTGCATTCTGGGCGGCCTCTCGCTCTCACAGATCTGGGGACTCTTCGGCGCGGCCAACCAGCTGCTCGCCGGAATCGCCCTGATGGCAGTCGCCGCATGGCTCGGTAACGCAGGAAAGAACAACAAGATGTTCCTGATTCCGACCGTCTTCATGCTCGCCGCGACCCTGACCCAGCTGATCAGGACGGTCATCGCCAAGGTTTCCGCCATGTCCGCCGGCGCGGACGGTGCCTTCCACTGGGGCAACTGGTTCCAGCTCTGCTTCGCCACCGCGATGGCAGTGCTCGCAATCGTCCTGGTCATCCAGGGCATCAAGACCTTCAGCAAGAAGAAGTAAAAGCTATCTTTCCTTCTGTCCCCCTCCGTCCTGGAGGGGGATTTTTTTTGTGGCCGTTCTCTTTTGTCCCGGGCGCAACAAATAGCACGGATTTATCCCGCCGGAGTGAGCATTTTGCCGGGGGCACTTTATGTTATTCAGCAGTTGCCGACAGGGCAGCCGCGGGAATGTATATGGGACCTCAAAAAAACTCAGTTTTTCGAGCTTCCCTTGATTATAAGCCTGTTTTCATATATCATTTCTTTATGGACATGAATGCGGAAAAGCTCAAGGCAATCATCAACGCGATACCGGGCAACGTGTTCTTCAAGGACACGGAATGCCGCTACCTGTATACGAGCCACCTGTGCTCCATGCTGAACACGGCGGGCAGGCCGGACTTCACGATTATAGGCAAGACCGACCTGGAGGTTCAGGTACAGAAGGAACTTGGCGAGCAGTATTACAACGAGGACAAGGAGTTGCTGCGCAGCGGCGGGGAGCTGGAATATGTGAGCCAGATGACCTTCGGCAGCGACACATACTATTACAAGATTCAGAAACGGGCCGTCCACAGCACGGAGGACGGAAAAGACAGCATAATCGGCGTTGTCGGCGTGGTCACAGACATAACCCAGGAGACCGTCCTTCGTCAGAGGCTTGAGTACCTGAGCAGCACGGATGCCCTGACCGGTCAGAAGAACAGGGCCAGCCTGATGCTCTGGCTCTCCCAGCCATTCCCGGTGGCAAGCCTGCCGCTGACGATACTCTCGGCGGACTTCGACAACCTGAAAACTCTCAACGACAATTACGGGCATGATGCCGGGGATACGTACCTCAAGAAGGGTGTGGAGCTGATGCGGAATATCCTGCCGGAGGATGCCTGCCTCTACCGGACGGGTGGGGATGAATTCCTTGTCACCGTTCCGTCATGCGACGAGGGCATGAGCCATAGCCTTGTGGAAAAAATCTGTGAGGCCTTCCGCGCCTGCACGGTGGAGACTGTCCCGATGAGCGTGTCGCTCGGGGCTGTTACCCTGACGGATTCGGGCATGAGCCTTTCGGATGCCATAAAGGAATCGGATTCCCGCATGTACGAGCAGAAGCGGGCTCACCATGCCATGAATCCCCGTTGTTGACTGAAGGGAAGCCTGAATCGGTCAGAAATTGTTTCTGGTGAGGGGGCTTCCAATCCATACACCCTCGCTGCCCAGGTAGTCCCTCCTCTCGCCGTCCACAAGGAACTGGACGCTCTCGACGGTCGGGAAGGCCGTGGCGGTGAACACGATCTGCTGGAGCTGCCCCCTCGTACCCTCTATGCCGTACTGGTTGAACTCGAATTCGCTGGAGAAGTTGAGCGTGGCAACCCCGGACGAGACCGACGCGCCCAGAAGCCTCGTCCCTGTGGAGACCAGCGTCCTGCATCCCTTCGCCTCTTCCTCTGCGGAGGGGCCGGAAATCAGCGCGTTTATGGAATCGTAGAGGGGGCTTGAGGTCTTCGGCATGCTCCTCGTTATTTCGGTCCTGACGACTGAACCGTCGCTGTTTATGCTCATGAAGTAGAGCTTCAGGTCCATCGTCCTGCCTGGAATGCTCCCCGCCGTGCTGCCTGATGCCGGTTCGGCCGTGGCTTCCGAGGAGGGGGAATTCTCCTTCTGTCCTCCCGCCTGCGTGTTCCCGCCTGATGGGGTCTGGGGGCTGATGAAGCTGCCCGCCGTGCTGGATACTATGTTGATTCCTGAATCGTTTGTGTCCGGGGATATGGGGGCGACATCGTTCTTGTCCGAGCCGGAGCCATGCGTCTCCGCATTCTCAACGAAGGAGGGGGTCTTTCCGAACACACGCCCGAAGAAGCCCGTCTCCTTGAGGTTGGAGATGATTTTGCCCTGGTTCACCAGAAAGAGTATGAACAGCAATATCGCCGCAATAACCCACAGGGTCAGGCCTATTCCTGCTGACCCGTGCTTCCGGGACTCACCGTCCCTGCGACGGCGGTCCCTGTCTTCTGAATCACTTTCCCCGTAAAACATTTCCACAAAGTATAAAGCAAAGGCACGAATTAAACAAGGGGCAAAATTTGCAGGTTCCGGTTACCTGGCCGCATGCGTCACGCTGACGAATCCCGGCGCGGGGTCGCAGAAGAGGCGGATAAGCTCAATCTTGGACTTGTGGCGGCTCTTCAGGTAGAAATCATGGGTCTGCTCGTCGTAGACAAAGCCCGAGGAGTTCCAAATCTCGTAGTTTTTGTCCGTGTGGAAGTCCAGGTTCTGTATCTGTATCTTGTTGTGGAATGTCGGAATCCCCGAGAACGTGACGTAGTGCGTGTAGCTCAGGGTGAAGTCTATGTTTATGTCCGTCGTCCCGCTCGCTGCCACCTTGTAGTCGATGTTGGGGGCGCAGGTCCATGCCCAGGCAGCCTTCTTGCCGTAGTATCCCAGCACCTGGACGTGCGGGTAGAAGCGGTTCTCCGTGATGAGGCGGGGGTACAGCTCGCCAAGGTCGGCGAGGCTCAGGGATGCCATGTCCTGCAGCTCCTGGTTGACCAGAAGGTTCCCGGTCTCCATTATCGCGCCGTCGCCTATGGTGTCACCGTAGCTCCGGAGCGTCTGTCCCAGGAGGATTCTCTCGGTCTTGCTCAGCTCAGTCTCTGCCTTCGTAGGGGCCTCATCGTCATTCCCCGAGTCCTGCCGCTTGCCGACGCTTATGACCGTCCCGTCCAGCGTCAGGTGCTTCCGCACGACCGCAAGGCATTTCTCTATGGACGGCCCCAGGTTGTCCGCGAAGGTCGCGTCCTGGGAGTCCAGGGCGACGTAAACGCCTATTATGGCGCATGCGTCCCTCAGCGTGAGCTGGCTTTCGTCCATCGCCGCGGGCAGGGCGAGGGCATCCTTGATTCCGTCGTCCATCTTGTGTATGAGCAGCCAGTCGGAAAGCCCGTCCAGCTGGAAGAAGGCGATGTCCTTGCTTGAGACCGCGTTCCTGACGGCAGTGCCGAGGGAGGCTTCCTTTTTGCGCAGCCCCCCGCTCAGGGGAATGACGTTCGCGAGGTAGGGGGTGGAAAGGTAGGTCCGCGACGAGGACGACTTGAACGAGGACGGGAGCGAGTTCAGGGCGACGTTGAACTTGCTGTCATACGCCATGTCGGCAAGGTAGGCGACGACGGACTTCTCCGCGAGCGTGGCGTGGGAGTCCAAGGCCGCCTGGAACTTGCTCCTGAGCTCCTTCTTGAGTGCGGCTTTTGTCGAGGCGTAGGAATCCTCGTCGGTGAGCGGCAGGTCCGCGACGGACTCGAACTGGAACTCCCTGACGGGGACGAATGCCGTGTAGAACGCGGCGGGGGCAGCCCTTGCCAGCGTCATCATGCCCGTCTGGCTCGCCGACCTGAAGTTTGGCCCTGACAGCTTGAAGTAGTCCTCGCCTTTCTGCAGGGTCAGGCTCCCGGAGTCATCCTTGCCCTTCTGCCCGCTGCCCTGACCCATCTCTATGCTGTAGGCATCTGAAATCGTGTATGGAATCGATATGCTCTCGTAATTTTCCGGGAGCTCGGCTGTTATACTCAGCAGGGGGCCGGAAGAGCCGCCTTCGGCGGAGACATTTGCGTTGCTTTTATAGGAGGTAAAGCTGATGGTGGCACCGCCCCCGAAGCGGAGTTTTATTTCATTGCCGGAGTCTTTGGACCAGGATTCAAGGACCAGGGGCTCCGGCTCCTCTTTGCCGGGGATGGCAGCGGTCGCGGGGGCGTTCGCCTCCGAGCTGAATGTCAGGCCGTCGTATTCAATGCGGAAGCGGTTCCTGAGTATATCGTTGTTGTCCTTGTCCTTCGCTGATGAGAGGGACAGCTCCATCCCCCCGATGTTGCGGGCTATGATGGTTTCTGTCTTGAATTGCAATATGAAAACTCCGATAATGACAACGGAGTAGAGGGCTGCGAGGAAGAGGAACTTCAGGATTCTGTATCTGTGCATTTTGCCTATTCTACCCATTAGGATTGTAAAATTCAAGGGTTTCTGGCCCGGTGCATATTCTAGACAAATTTTGGAGATTTATATATAGTTAGTGGAGAATTTATGAAAACATTTCGCAATTTTAAGCTTCTTGCATGTGCTTTGGTCCTGGCTTTGCCCGCCTGGTCAGAGGCCCAGTATAAGGTTCGCCCGGTCAATACGACGCAGGATGTCCCGGTGATGGAGTTTTCCAAGACAGATTTCATCCGCTCCGTCCAGGAGACGATGAGGTCCGAGGGCATTCCCGCTGCGATTGCCCTCTACGACGGGTTGCCCCCGGGATTCGCCGGCGACGTCGATCTCCTTGTCATAAAGGCATCCCTGCTTATTTCCGACTCCAAGCTGAACGATGCGAAGTCGATATGCAACGGGATAATCGCGTCCGACCCGTCGAACGAGGACGCGCTGGAGCTCCTGCTCTACATTGCCCGCTGCCAGAACGATGTCAGGAGCGAGAACAAGCTCGTCAAGCAGCTTCTTGCGGCCGACCAGTACAACGTCTCCGCCAACATGGCCCTGGGGCAGAGCTCCTTTGCCAGCAAAAACTACAAGCAGGCCCGCCTCTACTATCAGAAGGCCCTCGTGAAGGAGGAGAGGAACGAGGATGCCCTCTTCGGCCTTGGTCAGGCGGACTACTACCTTGGAGCGAAGGACTCCAAGATGGACAAGGAATGTGAGACTGTCTTCAAGAAGCTCATCGAGGTGAACCCTCAGAATTCCCTTGCCTACTCCTACCTGGGTAAGCTCGCGGCGGCGGGGAACAAGTACAAGGTCGCCTCGGACTACGTGCAGAAGGCGATAGACCTGGAGCCGGACAACTACAACTATTACCTTGACTACGGGATGTTCGAGAACTACCTGGGCCACTATGACAATGCGGCGGACTCCTGGACCAAGGCGATCGCCCTGCAGCCTGACTACTTCCTCGCCTACGCCTACCGGGGCGGCCTGTACGATGAGCAGGGGAAGGAAGACCTCGCAATAAGCGACTACAAGCAGCTTCTCCGCTGCAACCCCGAGTATTACTATGCCTATGAGAGCATAGGCGTGCTGGAAATCCACAAGAAGAACTGGACCGCGGCCCGCCAGGCTTTCATGAAGTGCTATGAGATGGACAAGACCTCCAACGTCTCCTATCCCCTGATGGTGACCTACTGCTATTATATGGAAGGAGACAAGGTGAACGCGAAGGCATTCAGCGACAAGGTGCTCCGCAAGATGGACAGGGCCTCCATAGAGTACGCGATGCTCCGGGTCTGGCACGACGAGTCGGGCGAGATGCCCCTGCCCCAGAAGATCAGCGCTATCACGGACAGCAAGAAGAAGGGCAAGATGTGGTTCTACCTGGGGCTCTTCTATGATATGTTCGGGGGCGGTGAGTTCGCCAGCGAGCACTACAGCAAGCTGCTCGCGATGAACAGCCCGATGATATTCGAGTACCGCATGGCCGAGTGGCGCGTGGGCCAGCTGAACCTGAACTCCGAGGACAAATCCTTGAGCAAGGTCTCCAACTGATGGAATCCCAGACGCAGGTAAGGCTGTTCCTTGCGGGGCGCGAGATAATCCTCGTGGGGACAGCCCATGTGAGCGAGGCGAGCGTGCGGGAGGTCACTGCCTCCATAGAGGCGGAGAGACCCGACACCGTAGCGATAGAGCTCGACGAGAAGAGGTACAGGAGCCTGGAGGACCCCGAGTCCTGGCGCAACATGGACATAGTGAAGGTCCTGCGCGAGCAGAACGGCTTCCTGATGCTTTCCAACATCATTCTTTCCTCCTTCCAGAAGCGGATGGGCCTTGATACTGGCGTAAGGCCGGGCGAAGAGATGCTCGCCGCCATAAACAAGGCCAAGGAGCTCGGCATAGCCACATCGATGGTTGACCGCCCGATTACGGTGACATTGCGGCGGGCCTGGGCCAAGAACTCTTTCTGGGGCAAGTGCAACCTCCTCGCCCTGCTTATCTCCAGCGCGTTCAGCAAGGATGAGGTCGGGGCCGAGCAGATAGAGAAGCTCAAGGACAGGTCCGAGATGGACGGCATGATGGAGGAGCTTTCCAAGGAACTTCCCGTCATCAAGGAAGTCCTGATAGACGAGAGAGACCGCTACCTGGCCAGTCACATCTGGGCGAGCGGCGGCAACAAGGTCCTCGCCGTTCTTGGCGCGGGCCACCTTCCGGGCGTGCAGGCGCATCTTGAGAAGCTCGCCGCAGGGGAGGAGAGCGGTGACTGCTCCGCGATAGGCAGCGTCCCCGAGAAGAAAGCGGCCTCAAAGCTCTTGCAGTGGCTCATCCCTCTTCTCATAATCGCCTTGATTGCCGCGGGCTTTGTGTATGGCGGCAGGACGAAGGGCTTCAACATGCTCAGCTCCTGGGTCCTGTGGAACGGCATCCTTGCCGCCGTCGGGGCCGCAATAGCCGCCGCCCATCCCCTGACGATCATCACGAGCTTTGTCGGCGCGCCGCTGACATCCCTCTGTCCCCTGATCGGAATCGGTGTCGTCGCGGGAATCGTGCAGGCCCTTGTCTGCAAGCCCAAGGTCGCGGACATGGAGTCCATCTCGGACGATGCGCTGTCACTGAAAGGCTTCTACCGCAACCGCATCCTGCGAACCCTGATGGTATTTCTTTTTTCCTCCCTCGGGAGCAGCATCGGGACCTTCGTCGCCGGGGCGACGTTCGTCAAGGTCCTCTCCGAGCTGTGGCAGAAGATTGCAGGATGACGCATGGGGGCAGTCAAACGAGTGTTCGGGCGTTTCACCCGCTATATATTTGACTCCTCCATCAACATAAAGGAGCGGTCGTTCATCGTCTTCTCCGTCACGGTCCTTGTCGCCCTGTTCGTGGCGGTACCCTGCGGGCTGGCAATGCACGAGCCGCTTTCCGCGACGTTGTCCACCCTCATCGGCGCCCTGTTCTTCACCGCCTACGTCATCATCTGCTTTAAACTGAAGCGGATTGAGCGGGCAAAAATCGTCATATCCCTCATCCTTGCGTTCGTGTTTCTTCCCGCCATGTTCTTCACCAACGGCGGAGTTGAGGGCGGGACTCCGATATGGCTCCTGCTCGGGACCCTTTACATCTCGCTAATCCTTGAGGGCAGGCTCAAGATTGTCATGCTGGTGTGCGAGGTCTCCGTCATAGCCGCATGCTGGATTGTGGGATACTTCTTTCCCGACCTGGTCAGCGTCTATTCCCGGAAGGGCAACTACATTGACAGCATTTCGGGCCTGCTTATAGTCAGCGGCATCATCTATACGATCATTTCCTTCCAGAACAGGCTCTACCGCAAGGAGGAGGAGCGCAAGAACGTGCAGAGGCTCTTCTCCCAGACCGCGACCGCCCTTGCGAACGCGATTGACGCGAAGGACAAGTACACGCACGGGCACTCGTCGCGGGTCGCTGAATACTCCCGGAAAATCGCCGAGCTTGCCGGGAAGAGCCCCGAGGAATGCGACGAGATTTACTATGTCGCCCTCCTGCATGACGTGGGCAAAATCGGCGTGCCCGAGCGGATAATCAACAAGGAGGGCAGGCTGTCCCTTGAGGAGCTTGAGTGCATCAAACAGCACCCCGCGACAGGGGCACAAATCCTGAAGAGCATCACGGAATATCCCCGCCTGAGCATCGGGGCGCATTACCACCATGAGCGCTATGACGGCAAGGGCTACCCCGAACGGCTCAAGGGCAGCGACATCCCGGAGGTCGCACGGATAATCTCCGTCGCGGACTCATACGATGCCATGACATCCAAGAGGAGCTACCGGGACCCCATTCCCCAGGACAAAGTCCGCGAGCAGCTTATAGAAGGCTCGGGAACTCAGTTCGATCCTAAATTCGCCAACATCATGCTTCACCTCATCGATTTGGATACGAATTACAGCATGAAAGAGCGGAATGACATACAGGAGCTTTCCGGCAAGAACGAGCTGCTGGTGGAGGAACACCGGGAAGAGGTTTCCGAAGGCATCCAGCTTTCTTCTTTTGTGACCAGCATCAACCTGAAGGTATCCGCCGGTAAAGCCGCCGGGTATGCTCCCAGGGCGTCCCTCATCCTGTTTGACTCGCTGGACGGGCTGTTCCATGCCGACGAGAGGGGAATAAAGGAATTAGTCTATTATGAATACGGCGAGATTATGTTTGGCGGGCAGTTCGTCAACGCGGGGACGAGGAAAATAGAGGCCGGGCCATGCGATGAGAAGGGCCCTTCCCTGTCCGCAGGCGAGTACCGCATAGAAGCGGTCAGGGTGAAGGATCATGCGCGTGTCAGGATTTATGGCGCGGACAGCCCCCGGGAATATATCATTGCCCTGCCGGACAGCTCCCGCTATGCCTACATAGGCCTTACCGGGGAGCACTGCCTCATAAGCGACGTTAAGGTGGACAAGGCGGTGGAAGTGACCGGGGAAGACGAAATCCCGCGCATAGCTCCCAGAATAAGCTACATCGATGCTCCCGCCGGGGATATCCCGAACGTCCAGGTTGACGGCTACCGCACTGAGTCGACCAAGGGAATCCCGGTGCGGGACGGCATAACGATTTCTTTCCACTGCAAGAGCCTGCCTACGGCGCGGCTGGTCTGGCACTGCCCGTCTTATGTCGTTTTCACGTCCGACGACGGAACTGTGGGCGGCGGGAATTATAAGGAATTCTCGCTCGTCCGGCTCGACGGGGAGAACTGGGAATCAGGGAATGCCGTGGAGAATGAGCTCCTGGTGGACAAGCAGGACTTCAACGGCTGGGACGCATGGAAGCGCTACAACAAGGCCGGCTATGACTGCTCCGTTTCCTTCAGCCGGGAAGGGAATACCATCATCTCCCAGACCAAGAACGCCGGTATCTCCATCAGGAACATCACTACGATAAAGACGAAGGCTGCCGAAGTCTACGTGGCCCTTTCAGGCGACCAGTGCGCCCTCACCAATATCAGAATCTCACATAAAACAACAGGCCCGGGGAATTCCTCCCGCGACTTGTGACACCCGCACCCGGACGCGTGAGGCAGCTCACCCGGGCGCGTGCGACGCTTCACCCGGACGCGTGGGATGCCTCACCCGGACGCGTGCGATGCCTCACCCGGACGCGTGGGACCGGCGGCAGGTCAGGAGGGATTTGCCTGCTGGTCCCGCAGGAAGTCCTGTACCTGCGCGAGGTCGGGAAGGGCGGGTATGGCCCCCCGCTTCATGACGCAGAGGGATGCGACCGCATTGGCAAAGCTGACATCCTGCTCCAGCTCCTCCTTCGTGAATGTTAAGGGATTCTCTCTCCTGCTGAGCCGGTAGAGCAGGCCCCCGCCAAAGCTGTCGCCCGCCCCGGTCGTGTCCGCGACCTTGACCTTCCGGACGGCGAGCTGGCCGGAGAAGCCTTGTTTTGCCGCATAGTACACGCCTTTTGACCCGAGGGTGATCGTCACGAGCGAGGGGCCGCGCCCGAGGACCTGCCGTGCGCCGTCCTCGTAGGACAGGCCCTTTCCGAACAGCAGCTCCATCTCCTCTTCCGAGATTTTCACTATGTCCGCGAGGGGGAAGATGCTTTTCATCAGGGGAATCGCGTCGTCCCTGCCATGCCAGAGGCTTGCGCGGTAGTTGGGATCGTAGGAGACAAGGCCCCCCGCTGCTTTGACGAGCGAGACAGCCTTGAGCGTCGTGCTCTTTGCGGGCTCGTCCGTAAGGGAAAGCGAGCCGATGTGCAGGATCCGAGTCCGGGCGAGCATGTCCATGTCCAGGTCGGAGGGGGCTATCTGCGTGTCCGCCCCGGGATTCCGGCAGAAGCTGAATGTCCGCTCCCCGTTCTCCGCGAGGCTGACGAACGCAAGCGTCGTGTGCTGCCTGTCGCTGTAGCGGATTCCTCTCGTGTCCACGCCGAGATTTCCCAGCACGGCGCGGATGTCCTGTCCGAAGGAGTCCCGCCCCGTCATCCCGATGAAGGCTCCCCTGCCTCCGAGCTTGGCGACGGCGCAGACGCAGTTGGCGGGCGCACCGCCTGGGTTCTCCTCGTACAGTTTCTTTCCGTCATCGTTCGTCCCCGAATAGGTGAAGTCTATTAGGACTTCACCGAGCGCGGTCACGTCGTATTTCTTCTTTTCCATATCAGGCATAATGCTTCCTCCATGAGCAAGTTTTATATTGAAAGCCCGGGGGCTGTCAGTCCCCCGTGGACCCTCTGTAAATCAGGCTTGTCCCGCTGTAGACGGTGCGGAATTCCAGGCCCGGCTCCTTGATGCGGGAGAAGAGTAGCCGTAGGGCCTCCCTGCCCATCGCCTTTCCGTGTATGCGGATGGTCGTCAGCGCGGGGCTGACCAGGCGGGACTCCGGGGAGTCGTCAAAGCCGCAGAGGTACATGTCGTCGGGCACGCTTATGCCAAGCTTTCTGAACACGTGCAGCACGTCCATGGCGACGAAGTCATTGGCGCAGATGGTGACGGAGGGAAGCTTGTCCCATTTACGGAAGGACTCCTCCAGGTAGGCAAGGTAGCTCTCGTGGGGCGGGTAGTCCAGGCCCCGGGACGTGCCGGTGATGCAGTATTCGGGGCGGTAGGGCAGGGAGAAGAGCCTGAGCGCGCCCATGTAGGCATCGTAACGCTCGTAGAATGACATGCAGTGCAGGGCTTCCCCGACGAAGGCTATCCCGCTTTTGCCCCGGGCGGCCATCTCCTTCACGAACGCGTAGATGCCGCTCCTGTTTTCCATTAAAAGGACATCCGCAGGGAGCGCTTTGTCCTCGAAGGTGACGGCGGTGTCTATGAAGACAACGGGAAGCCCCAGCGTGCAGAGCATGGCGCTGTAGGATCCGTGGAACATCTCTACGCAGAAAATCCCCGCCGCCCGCTGCAGGTCGAAATTCGCGGGTAGGGTCAGGTCCTCAAGCTCCTGGGGCATGACCCGGTAGATGGTGAAGCCGTATCCCATCTGGGATGCTTCCTCCTGCATCTCGTCCATCATCTTCGCGGAGAAATGGGAGGCCCCCAGCGCGGATGCGGTCAGCAGCACCAGCTCCTTCCGCTCCTTCTCGGGGCCGCCTGATTCCGGCTGGGCGAAAAGCTTGTAGCCCATCTCTGCCGCTTTCTTGAGGATAGTCTCGCGCGTCTGGTCGGCGATGATTCCCGTGCTGTTGATGGCCTTGGATACGGTGTTCCTGGAAAGGCCCAGTTCGTTGGCGATGTCCTGTATTGTCACTTTTCCTGCCATACTTTTACTGTAATACATAACAGTGATTGTGTCAAATGCACAATAAATAATTTTTTTGTAAAAATCGATTTTACAGGCATTATAAGGAAAAGAAAGGCTGTTATGCATCAAGTGTAAAAAAAAAGCCGATTTTGCACAATTTTTTCTTGACAAAATGCGTAAGCGCTTTTACAATTTTCTTGAAAATGCAAAAGTGTATTGTGACATTTTTTTTACGGAGGACTTTATGAGGTCTAAGACACTAGGCTATATGCGGCAGCACTGGCAGCTGTACGTCATCTTCCTCTTGCCGGCTCTCGCGCTTACCATCATCTTCCGCTACATACCGATGGGCGGAATTCTCATTGCTTTCCAGGACTACAACCCCATACGCGGGCTGCTCTCAAGCCGCTGGGTGGGCTTAAAGCACTTTTCCCGCTTCCTGTCCTCGCCGGATTTCCTCTCATACCTGGCCAACACGCTCAAGCTGAGCGTCTACGGGCTCCTGTGGGGCTTCCCGGTGCCGATCATCCTTGCCCTCCTGCTCAACCGCATCCAGAGCAGCGGGGTCAAGCGCAACATCCAGCTGGTGCTTTACATGCCCAACTTCGTTTCGGTCATCGTCGTCTGCGGAATCGTCAGGATCATGCTGTCCGTTACCGGGCCGCTGAACCAGTTCCTGGAGACCCAGATCAACTTCATGACCATGCCGGGAGCCTTCCGCAGCATCTACATAGCGAGCGGCATCTGGCAGGGGGCGGGATGGGGCTCCATCATGTACACGGCGGCCCTCTCGGGCGTCAGCCAGGAGCTGAGGGAGGCGGCCATACTGGACGGCGCGAACGTGCTGCAGGAGGTGCGCGTGGTGGAGTGGCCTGCCATAAAGGACATGGTGATCATCCAGTTCATCCTTCAGGCGGGCAACATCATGAGCATCGGATTTGAGAAGGCCTTTGCCCTCCAGACAGACCTGAACCTTGCGAGCTCGGAGATTATCGCGACCTACGTGTACAAGAAGGGACTCCTTGACGGGGACTACAGCTTCTCCACGGCGGTGGGACTCTTCAATACCGTGATAAACGTCATCATGCTCCTTATCGTGAACAAGGTGACCTCAAAGATGAACGACGACCAGGGACTGTAAGGGGGTATGGGAATGGAACAGGCAGCAAAAATGACGCGGGGGCCGCTCATCAGGGCCTCCTGGCAGGACAAGCTCATAATCGGGATAGGATACATACTCCTGGGGGCATTCGTCCTGGCAATCATAGTCCCCATGGTCTACATCGTGGTCGCATCGTTCATAGACCCCGTCACCCTGCAGAACAAGGGGGTGACGATGGACTTCAGCAAATGGACGCTGACGGCATACGAGAGGGTGCTTTCCAACAAGGCCATCTGGACGGGCTTCAGGAACGCCATTGTCTATTCGGTCCTCTTCACGGTTGTGTCCGTGGTCGTGACCATGCTGGCGGCATACCCCATGTCCCGGCCTGACTTCAAGGGCAGGGCCTTCTTCAACGTCATCTTCGTCATCACGATGTTCTTCGGCGGCGGGCTCATCCCCACCTACCTGCTGATAAGCGACATGGGCCTGCTGAACAGCGTCTGGGCTCTCATACTGCCCGGGGCTTTCAGCGTGTGGAACATGATAATCGCCCGGACCTTCTACCGGGGCGTGCCGAAGGAACTGCAGGAGGCGGCTTTCGTGGACGGGGCGAGCGAGCTGACCTATTTCTTCCGCATCCTGCTCCCGGTCTGCACGCCGCTTATCACGGTGCTCGCCCTCTGGCAGTTCGTCGGCATGTGGAACAGCTACTTTGACGCGATGATTTACCTGAACGACGCGGCCAAGCAGCCGCTCCAGCTGGTGCTCCGCTCCATACTTATCCAGAACCAGCCGCAGCCGGGCATGATCGCCGACATGCAGAGCACTGCCGCCCGCGCCCAGCTTGCGGAGCTGCTCAAGTACGCGACGATCATAGTGTCCAGCCTTCCCCTGCTTGTCATGTACCCCTTCTTCCAGAAGTACTTTGACAGCGGGATTATGGCCGGTTCTATAAAGGGATAGATAAAAGAATATTCGGGAGAATTCATTTTTTGGAGGATATATATGAAAAAGATGATGAGAATGACATGCCTTGCCGCCCTTGCGCTGGCAGGCTCGGTGCTCTGCGGCTGCGGCGGAAGGCAGCAGGTCGCGCTTAACAAGGGCGAGGTAGAGCAGGTGGATCCCGCCACTCTCGCCTTCCCGCTCAAGGAGAAGGTCGTGCTGACGGGCATGACGAGCTTCCCGGCGAACACGGAGTCCGACCCCAACAAGCGGACGATTTTCCGCCGCCTGCAGGAAAAGACGAACGTTGAGATAAAGTGGACCGCCATGCAGGGCGACCAGTGGAACGACAAGATTACGCTCGCGATGGCCAACCCCAAGACGCTGACGGACTTCGTCTTCACGGCGAACTTCAATGACTCCAGCCTGCTCAAGTATGCGGACCAGGGCATCATCATTCCCCTTGAGGGGTATATAGACGCTTACATGCCAAACCTGAAGGCGGTGTTCGACAAATATCCGGAGTACCGCGCGATGTGCACGGATTCCGAGGGGCACATCTGGGCCCTGCCCTGGATCGAGCAGCTCGGCTCAGGCAAGGAGGCCATCCAGGTCATAGACAACATGAGCTTCATCAACAAGAAGTGGCTGGATTTCCTGGGCCTCCCTCTCCCGACGAACACGGACGAATTCGAGAAGACGCTCGTCGCCTTCCGTGACAATGCCGCGCGGATTCAGAAGCAGTTCAACATAGACGGGAGCATCATCCCCATGTCATGCATCATGAACGACGGAGGGCAGGACCCCTTCGTGCTCATCAACGGCTTCGGCGAGGGCTACGGGGACGCGGACAAGGGCCGGCACATCGCCGTCACGGACAGCCGCAAGGTCATCTGCAGCGCCAACCAGGAAGGATTCAGGAAGGGCTGCGAATGGCTGCACCGCCTGTACGAGCAGGGGCTGATTGACCCCGAGTCATTCACCCAGGAGTGGTCCACCTACGTGTCCAAGGGAAAGTCCGGCAGGTACGGTGTCTGCTTCAGCTGGGACGTTGCGAACATCGCGAACCTGGCGGACTGGGTTCCCCTTCCCGTGCTGACCGCCGACGTGCGCAATCTGACCGCCCAGAACGGGTCTTTCACGAGCGGATTTGACCGCGGCCGCTGCGTCGTCACCGCTGTCGCGAAGAAGCCCGCCCTCGTCTGCGCCTGGCTTGACCAGATGTACGACCCCTTCCAGTCCCCGCAGAACAACTGGGGGACTTACGGCGAGGACGATGACTTTGACATCTTCGTGCTCGGCGAGAACGCCTCCGGCAAGACCATGCTCAAGCATGCCCCGCTCGGTGACGCTTCCCCCGTGGAAGTGCGCGAGGCCGAGTCCGTCAACGGCCCCCTCGCCATACTGGACGAGTACTACGGCGTGTACGTCACCTGCCCCGATGACGCGCAGTACCGCCTGGACTGGATCAAGGACTACTACACGCCCGACGTGAACGAGAAGTACGTCTACCCCAACGTCTTCATGACGCGCGAGGACACGGAGAAGCTTTCCACCCTGCAGGCGGACATAAGCAAGACGATCAACGCTGTCAAGTCCGACTGGGTGATGAACGGCTTCAGCGACCAGGACTGGCAGGCTTTCTGCAAGAAGCTGGACTCCTACCACCTGGACGAATACCTGGCCCTCTACCAGAAATATCTTGACGCATACTACGCGTCGATGGGGAACTGATATGGGCGGGCGACTGCAAGACGCACGGGATTACGAGCGTAAGGCGGCCGCCCTCATCCGGGAGGATGAGCGGCCCGCGTTCCACCTGACCCCCTGCTGCGGCTGGATGAATGACCCGAACGGTTTCTCGTATTATGGCGGGAAATACCACCTGTTCTACCAGTACAATCCATACGGCATGCACTGGGCCACCATGCACTGGGGACACGCCGTCTCGGAGGACCTCTTGCGCTGGGAATACCTTCCCGCCGCATTGGCCCCGGATGCCCCCTATGACTGCGACGGCTGCTTTTCTGGCAGCGCGACCCGGCTGGACGACGGCAGGCAGCTGCTCATGTACACCGGGGTCAGGCAGGAGAAGCTTGCGGACGGGGGCATGCGCGACGTGCAGGTCCAGTGCCTGGCCGCAGGCGACGGAACTGACTACAAGAAGTACGAGGGGAACCCCGTCATAAGCTCTTCCATGCTGCCCGAAGGAGCGAGCACCGCCGATTTCCGTGACCCCAAGATATGGCGGAAGTCAGACGGCAGTTTCTGCTGCGCAGTGGCCAGCCGGGCCGCCGACGGGAGCGGGCAGATCCTTCTGTACGAGAGCGGGGACGGTTTCCGCTGGAGCTTCTGGAAAGTGCTGGCCGGGAACCACGGCAGGCTCGGCAGGGTGTGGGAATGCCCTGATTTCTTTTCCCTGGACGGAAACCAGCTCCTGGTCCTCAGCCCGCAGGATATGGTCGCGGACGGCGAGTACCACAGCGGCAACGGGACTGCCTGCATCATCGGGGATTTCGATGAGAAGACGGGCTGCTTCAGGGAAAGGCAGAACCAGTGCATCGATTGCGGGATTGACTTCTACGCTCCCCAGACCCTGCTCGCTCCGGACGGCAGGAGGATCATGATAGCTTGGATGCAGAACTGGGACGGATGTGCCATACGGGAAGGCGGCGCGTGGTCGTCGCAGATGACGCTGCCCCGCGAGCTGTCCGTCCGTGACGGAAGGCTGATTCAGCAGCCTGTGCGCGAGCTGGAAAGATTCCGTGGCGCGAAGCTTGCGGGCGGGGAATTCTGCTTCAGCGGCGAAAAGCGGCTTGAGGGCCTGCATGGAAGGCTCGTGGACATGGAGCTGGACATCAGGCCAGAGGACGGGGATTCCCCCTGCCATGTGTTCCGCATAAGGCTTGCCGAAGGATTGGGCTTCCATACGGACATCGTGTACCGCCCCTATGAGGGCACGCTCAGCCTGGACCGCCGCTTTTCGGGCAGCCGGCGCGCGTTGCTGCACGTGCAGGAAAGCCGCCTGTTCCGCACGGAGCCGGGGCTCCGCCTGAGGGTCGTGCTTGACAAATACAGCGTGGAGGTCTTTGCCAACGGCGGGGAGCAGGTGATGACGGCAGTCTTCTACACGGATATCCGTGCCGACGGCATCTCCTTCTGCTCGGACGGTAAGCTGAGCCTTGGTGTGGAGGCCTACAGCCTGGGAGCCTGAGGAAGCAGGGGTCAGCCGGGCCTCAGGCTGACCGGGCCGCGGTTTGTAACGGAGCCGGATGACTTTGAAGTGTTTGAAGTGACTTTGAAGTAGCTTTGAAGTTGACTTTGAAGTGAGTTTGAAGTACACTTTGAAGTAACTTCAAAGTCGCTTCGAAGTGTTTGAAGTGGCCGACGGCGGGGGTAAGCCATGCTGCTTGATGACATACTGGATGTATCGGAGCTTGAGGGGTTCAGCCTGGAATGCAAGGCCCGGCTGAACCGGGACAATGTTGAAGGCTGGCTCAAGACTGTGGCGGGCTTTGCGAATGCAGAAGGCGGCTCGTTTTTCATCGGTGTGGAGGACAAGACCAGCAAGCTGATTGGTTTTTCAAGGCAGGATGCGGATGCCGAGCGCAATTTCTTCAACAACCAGGTGAACGAGCATGTCTTTCCCCGCCCTGTCATACGGATTTCCTTTGTCCGCTACGAGAACAACGGGACGGAGTTTTTCATAATGCGGGCCGATGTGCCGGAGTCCCCCGTCAAGCCGGTAATCGTCAAATTCAAGAATATTCCTTCCATATATATGCGACGCGACGGTTTCACGAACGGAGCAACCTATGAAGAAATCATCTCCATGAGCATACGGAGCCGCAACGCTCAGTTCGACATACTGGATTCCGACATTCCTTACCACCGTGAGGATTTTTCCAAGATGTTCGCTTTTTTTGCCGGGAACAATCCGGACGGGGAGCTTTCTGACAAGGCCCTGCGCTCAATGGGCTTCTTTAATGCTGACGGTCTGCTCAAAAACGGCGCGGTCCTCTTCTCGGACAGCTATGACGGAGGGAAGACAAATGTCCAGTGCTCCGTGTTCTCCGGGCTGAACAAGGGGAGCGAGCGGATTGTCACCATAAACCGTTTCGCAGGATGCCTGACGGACTCCATAAGCTTCATGCTGGAGTTCGTCAAACAGAGGATGAACCACACGTTCATAAAGCATGAGGAGTCCAGGGAGGAGGTCGCAGCCTATCCTATCCGTGCCTTGCTGGAAGGAATCGTGAACTCCGTGGCCCACCGGGATTATTACCTTGACGGAACTCAGATTCAGCTGGATATGTTCCTGGACAGGCTGGAAATCTCTTCCCCGGGAAGCTTTTATCAGGGAGAGAAGCTGGGCAAAAGCTATGAGCTCTCAAAGATTATCTCCAAGCGGCGGAACGAGCTGATTTGCGGAATCCTCGTGAAGTGCAGGGTGATGGAGGCAGCCGGGACGGGGTTTGACAAAATTATTCAGGAATATGAGGATGCGGATGAGCGTCACAAGCCGTTCGTCTATTCCAGCTCCGACCATTTTACCCTTGTCCTGCCGGACCTGACATACGCGGATGGCATAAGCGACGATTCCCTGCCTGTGCTGGAATTCGTGCCCGTGGAGAACGGCTCGGCGCATGACGAAAAAATCCTGGCTTTCTGCTACGGGAAGCCTCGTAAGTCAAGCGAGATTGCGGCTTTCCTGGGGCTCTCGGATTCCTCCTACTTCAGGAAGAGCGTGCTGGAAAAACTTGTAGCCCAGGGCTACCTGCTCAAGTCCAGGCAGTCCGGGGCTGCGGTTTATGCGACGGACAAGTCCTCGGTCACGCGGAAGTGAGGGTGGGGGATGGGAGGGGAAACTCGGCCCGTAATCTCTCCAGATGCCCGGTGTCAGGCCTTCCTGATTCTCCAGACGGCCTTCAGGGCTTCCATGAAGATTCCGCCGCTCATTTTGGAGTGCCCGAATTTCCTGTCGGGGA
>JAFSSU010000284.1 GCA_017450845.1 Treponema sp. | reverse complement strand
CAAAAGCAGGTTCAGGCGGTTCAGGACGAACCGTATGAATTTTATGCCGCAGAGCATGGGGTAGAATCCGGTCGCACCTTCCCGGAAAGCCCTGACTGCAAAGCGCGACCGGGTAAGGAAACGCCGGCAGCCCCCCATCTCATAAAGCTGGCGCAGCCACTCGGATGCGGTTATGTTGAAGTTGTAGCGGGCCTGCCTGTCGCCTTTGAGCATATCGTAGAAGTATTTGTTGTGGGCGATTATCTGCTCAGGAAAGGGGCCGTTCGCCGTCGTTGACGAGTCCTGTCCGGGGTGCATGCGCCACTTGAGGAAGTAGCCTTCCAGCTGCAGCGCGTTCCCCTCCTTTATGGAATCCAGCACGAACGGCTTGTCAGCGATTTTACCCATCACGTCGAATCTTGATTTTAGCCCCACAAGGTTGTCCCGCTTGTAGACTATTCCAGGAAAGAACATGTTCTTGTCCCAGTAAAGCACCCATGACGTATACACGTAGGACACGAAGTCCAGCTTGCTCCGGTAGAGCCTGTAGGAGCATGTCGAATAGTCCTCGAACTTGACCTCATCCTCCCTGTGGAAGGGCCACATCCATGAAGTGACAAGCTCCGCCTCCGGGTGGGCTTCCAGCGCTTTTATGGCGCACTCGGCGTACTGGGGGTGCATGATGTCGTCATCGTGGAAGAAGATGACGTACTCAGCCTTTATGAGCGGCAGAACTATGTCAAGCCGCTTCTCAAAGATGATGTTCTCCTGAGTCCTGAAATAGAAAAGGTTCTCATGCTCCTTCATCAGGGAGCGGACATAGGCTTCCGTGCCGTCTGTGGAGGCATTGTCAAAGACAGTCACCCGCACGTCCTTCGCGGTCTGGTTCAGCACGCTTTGCAGGGTCGTCCCCATCAGAGCGCAGCGGTTGTATGTCCTTACAAAAATCTCAAGCTTATTTGAAAATTCCATCACATTCCCCCTTTCCGCTCATGAAGAATGTCTCATAGAGCATGTCGTCCACGCTCCAGTACCGCAAGACCCGCCGGAAGTTCTCCTTCACCGCATCCAGACGTTCCTTGTAAGATTCCTCCGTGCACTGGCACAGGATGGACTCGATGGAACTGTCCTTGTCAATCGTGATTATGCCGTCGGGATTGAAGAAGTCCCCTATCCTTCTCGCGCCCAGGTAGACGGGAATCGTCATGGCGGCAAAGCAGTCAAGTATTTTCTCTGTGAAGTAATATGGGGTTATGTCGTTCTCCACGACTATCTGAAAGCGGTAGTCCTTGAGCGACATGGACTTGTAAGGCATCCACTTGCCGCCCTCAAAGCCGCCGAACACATCGACCCTGCCGCTTGACTTTGCATCCTGTGCGAAGCGGTGGCGGATCAGGTGCATCGGCGTATACTTCTTGGCAGAGCATACCATCGATATATTCCTGGACTTACCCACGTAAGCCCCGTCGTCCAGTCTGGTCGGGTCAGCCACCCCCTCGAATGTCTCCTTTCCGTACCAGATGGACGCACATGAAGGAAAGAATTTCGCATTCGGAAGGCTGTCCAGAAGCTTCTCAGAGTAAGTGAACACAGCGTCAAAGTCCTTCTCTATTCCCTTGTGGGTCTCAAAGATGGCGTACTCCTCTGGAATTATTGGCTCAGACTCTATGAACCAGGCGTAGCGGTGGTCGGGCTTTCCCATCGTCTCAAGAATTGCCCCATGTGTATAGAAGTGCACTGGAAGAGCTATGTTGTACCTGTCCCAGGCTATGTATTTGGAGTCAGAGTAAGGAATGTGGGCGCCTATCCTGTCGCGCACGAACCACAGCTCAAGCTTCCTTCCCTCTTTGTTGTAAAGATGTGGAACGCTGGCCTGTGAAAAGCTGTCGTAAGGATAATAGGGGATGTATATCTTCCCGTACACGGGGCTTATTATGGAAGGAATCTCTGGCTTTTGTCTTGGCCGCTGTGATTCCGCGTAATCAAGGATTCTCTGTCTTACCCTGTCACGGACTGACTTTGGGAGCAAAAGCCTGTATGCTCCTTTTATTACTTTCTTCAAAAGCTTTTTCATCAGGTATTGCCGTCTTATGATTTTTCAAGCTCCGTCCTGCATGGGAATGTCAGCACGCCCGGAAGCCAGGCCTTGCCGTAGCCGTCGGACATGTCGTTCATTGGATGTGAGTCCTGGTACACGGGGCTTGGGTCAAAGTCTTTCACCAGAGTGAATGCCATTCGGTTCTGCTCGTTCTGCAATATCCAGCCCTCGCAGTGCAGGACGGCGGAAACGCTTATGCCGTACTCCCCTGTTGTGAGCTTGTCAAACGGAAGGGCAAACTTAAGGCTGAAAGCACCCTCCCCCAAATCCTCCGGCTTCACATCGCCAGACCAGAAGATATCGGTCGTGTATACGTTCGAATCGCCCTTGAAAATGGAATAGAAGATGACAAGGTTCTCCTTGCATTTCTGGATATTTCCCCTTATGACAAGGCTGTAGCTGGCTTTCCTGTCATAGTTTATGCGAAATGGGGCATCATTGCCATTCTCCTGTATCGAATAGCTCTCAAACGACATGACCTCGTAGGGAAAGAAAAAATCCTTCCTGAACTCATAGCGCAGAAAATCGCCGTGCTGCCGGAAGCTGTCCTTTCCAAAGTAAAAGTTTGCGGCGGAGGCTATGTCGGAGTTGAACACGAGCCTGCCCTTGTCCAGAACAAGCCCCTTGTTGCAAAGCTGCTTGACCGCCTCCATGTTGTGGCTGACAAAAAGGACTGTTCTTCCCTCGCCGCGGGAAAGCTGGTTCATCTTGCCCAACGCCTTCTTCTGGAAGTCCGCATCGCCCACGGCCAGCACCTCATCGGCAATCAGGATATCGGAGTCCAGGTGGGCGGCCACAGCGAAGGCGAGGCGGACGTACATACCGCTTGAATAGCGTTTGACCGGCGTGTCGATGTACTTGCCAATCCCGGAGAAATCGATTATTTCGTCTATCTTGCGGTCAACCTCGGCTTTCTTCATTCCGAGTATTGCGCCGTTCAGGTAGACGTTTTCGCGCCCCGTCAACTCCGGGTTGAAGCCTGTGCCGACCTCAAGCAGGCTTGCAATCTTGCCGTTTATGTAGATTTTGCCTTTCGTCGGGGCTGAAATCTGGCTTATCATCTTGAGCAGGGTGGACTTTCCCGCTCCGTTCTTGCCGATTATGCCGACCCGGTCGCCCTTGTGCACCTCAAAGTCCAGATCCTTCAGTGCCCAGAAGCCCTCACTGTCCGCCTCGTTCCCGTCAGCGGTGACAAAGAGCTTGGAGTTAGGATCCTCCCTGCCCGTCTTCTTGTAAAACCAGGACTGGATGTCCTTCTTGAGGGTCCCGGAGTTTATCACGCCGAGCCTGTAATACTTGGAAAGATGTGAAACCTTTATCGCTATACCGCCGCTGTCCATATCCTGCCCCTGTAGGTAACTCTGTCCTATATAACGTCCACGAAGGTACGCTCGCCCCGCGTGAACAGAACCAGCCCCAGAAAGAGCACGATCGCACTTACCCCTATGCTGATGGCATACATCTGGAGGCTGACGCTGCCTGCCCCGTAGAACCAGACGCGGAAGGCCTCGACCGGAGCGCTCATCGGGTTCAGCATGAAGAGGAAGCGATACTTTTCCGGAGCCTGGGAGAGCGGATAGACGACCGGCGTGACGTACATCGCAAGGGGCATCGCGAAGCTGACGAGGTTGTTCAGGTCGCGGTACTTGGTCGTCATCGCGCTCAGTATCAGGCCGAATCCCATCCCCATCGCCCCTATCCAGACAAGGAGCAGGGGAAAAAGCATGACCAGGGGAGAGGGCCGTATCGGAGCCCCCGTCGCAATATAATAGAAGTAAATGCAGAGAAGGAAGGCGAACTGAATGAGGAGGCGCAGGATCTGCCCGGCAACGTCAGCGATAGGTACGCAGAGCCGGGGAAAGTAGACCTTGCTGAACACCCCCTGGTTGGCAAGGAAGGTGTTGGAACCGCAGCCGACGCACTTGTTGAAGTACTGCCAGAGCATGTTGCCGGGAAAGTAGAAGAGCACGTAGGGAATGCCGTCGGTGCCGAGTCCCGCGAGCTTGCCGAACACGAAGGTGTACATGACCGCGGAAATCAGCGGCTGGACTACGTACCAGAGGGGCCCAAGGACGGTCTGCTTGTATGCCACCGTCCAGTCCCTCTTTATGAGCATGAAAATAAGATCACGGTAATGAATAACGTCCCGAAGGTGAAGGTCCAGAAGCCCCTGCTCGGCAGAAATGACCTTGGTCCACTTCTCCCCACCCTCGCCGACCCTGCCAGAGCGTTCCATTCCATATATATTGCCCGCTCAAAGGCATTTTGTCAAGCCCCTTGCAATTTTATGCAGAATCTGCTAAACTTTTGCATTATTTTACAATGCAAGAATTGCGTAAGGATGCATCGACATGATATACACAGACACAAGGGACAAAAAAGTTGCCGTAGACTTCAAGACCGCCGTCATGAACGGCATGAACGCCGCGACCGGCGGGCTTTACATACCGACATCATTTCCCAGGATTGACAAGTCCTACATAGAGCGGACCCCGGAGCCCTCGTTCCGCGAGATTGCCTACGTGATGGCAAAGCCCTACGTCGAGGGCGAGATTCCCGACGCGGACCTGGAGTCCATCATCCAGGACGCATATCCCTTCATGCCGCGCGTCAACCCGATTGACAAGGTCACCTACATACTGGAGCTTTTCCACGGGCCGACATGCGCCTTCAAGGACTTCGGAGCCCGCTTCATGGCACGGGTCATGTCCTACTTCAACCGGGGGGCGGACGACAACCTGCACATCCTCGTCGCGACGAGCGGCGACACCGGGTCAGCGGTCGGCAGCGCCTTCCACAATGTGCCGGGAATCGACGTGACGATTCTCTTCCCCGACGGCAAGATTTCCCCCCTGCAGGAGAAGCAGCTGACGACGTTCGACGGCAACGTCCGCGCCCTCAAGGTCAAGGGAAACTTCGACGACTGCCAGAAGCTCGTCAAGACGGCCTTCACCGACGCGGAGCTCCGCAAGAAGTTCCGCCTGTCATCGGCAAACTCCATCAACATCGCCCGCCTGCTCCCGCAGAGCTTCTACTACATGTATTCCTCGCTCGTCGTCAAGAACAGGATTCCCCACGACAGCAAGATTGAGGACGCGTCCATAATCACGATAGTACCGAGCGGAAACTTCGGCAACCTGACGAGCGGACTCATCGCCCGAGAGATGGGAGCCCCCATAAAGGGCTTCGTCGCGGCGACCAACGCCAACCACACCGTCCCCGACTGGATTGCGACCGGCGAGTACAAGGCGAGGGAGTCCCAGGCAACCCTCGCGAACGCGATGGACGTGGGCGCACCGAGCAACTACGAGAGAATCATATCGATGTACAGCCTGGACGAGGTCCGCCAGCTCTTCGCCTCCTACTGGACCGACGACGCGGGAACCGTGGAAGCCATCAAGAAATGCCACGGCAACACCGGCTACATCATCGACCCCCACGGGGCAATCGGCTGGAAGGCATGGAACGACATGCGCGGCGGCGACATGGAGAAGCTCGTCGGCGGATTCAAGGGCGACATAAACAAGCCCGGACTGACCCCCAGCATCCCCTCATGGGCAGACGATGTCGTCAAGGGAAAGGCCGTAGGAATCGTGCTTGAGACCGCCCACCCGACCAAGTTCGGCGAGACCGTGCAGAATGCCGTGGGCCGCATTCCCAGCATGCCGGAGAGCCTTGAGCGGGTCCTCAGGCTCAAGGACAACTCCATTCCCATGTCAAAGGACTATGAGTCCTTCAAGGACTGGCTCGTCGAAAACCTCTAAGGATTGCCGGAAGGCGGGGGAATCATCATGGCAAAAACAGACAGCACTCAGTCAGAGAAATACGTCCGCCCCACCTGGGACGAGTACTTCATGGAAGTCTGCCGCACGATTGCAAAGAGGGCGACCTGCGACAGGGGCAGGAGCGGCTGCGTCATAGCGAAGGACAACCAGATTCTCGTCACCGGTTACGTCGGAAGTCCCGCCGGCCTCCCCCACTGCGATGATGTCGGGCACATGATGCGGAAGATGATACATTCGGACGGCTCCATAACCCAGCACTGCGTCCGCACGGTACATGCCGAGCAGAACGCGATATGTCAGGCCGCCAAGCGGGGCATACCGATAGACGGGGCGACGGTCTACTGCAGGATGACCCCCTGCCGCACCTGCGCCATGCTTATCATCAACTGCGGCATAAAGCGCGTGGTCTGCGAAAAACACTACCACGACGAGGGGGACTCCATGTCGATGTTCAGGGAGGCCGGAATAAAGATAGAGCACCTGGAAGATTCCGTACAGACATACGATAATATGTAGCCAAGGCCGGTTACGGGTTGAAACCAGGCTAGTTACAGATTGAAAAAGGGCTGATTACGCTTTGTAACCAGCCCTTTTTCATGTCTGTCCCTTACGTGCGGAAAGATTTTTGCAAGCTTTCGGAATGATTCAGACAAGCTTTCGGAACGTTTCAGACAAGCTTGCCGAATGTTTCAGACAAGCTTGCCGAATGTTTCAGGCGGCCTTGGCGGCCTCAAAGATGATGTCGGCGATGAATATCGCGGCAAGCACCCAGGTCACCACGGGGATATCCTTGGCCTTTTTGCCCGCGACCTTGCAGAGGACGTAGGCGATGACACCCCATGCAATCCCCTTGGAGATTGAATAGGAGAAGGGCATGACCATGATCGTGATGAAGGCGGGAATTCCCTCGGTCGGATCGGAGAACTTAATCGTCGTGACGGACCGCATCATCAGGTAGCCGACGAAGATAAGCGCAGGGGCCGTCGCCGCGGAGGGGACGAGCGCGAAGAGCGGGCTCAGGAAGAGGGAGAGCAGGAAAAGCACGGCGGTGACGACGGAGGTGAGGCCCGTGCGGCCACCGGCGGCGACACCGGACGTGGACTCAACGAAGCTCGTCACGGTAGAAGTTCCAAGGCATGCACCGGCGACCGTTCCGACGGCATCGGAAAGGAGGGCCTGCTTTGCGCTGACGATGTTACCGTCCTTGTCCTTCAGGTCAGCCTGCTCCGCGACTCCCATCAGCGT
>JAFSSU010000283.1 GCA_017450845.1 Treponema sp. | reverse complement strand
GCTTGCCGGGGATGTCGCCGCCCTGCAGGGCGTGCTTTCCTCCAGCCTCCTCGCCCACGACGGGGAAGTCACCTACTGACCAGACAGCTCCCTGACAAGTAAAACTTGCAGCGAACACATTCTAAGACATCGTTCGCAGTATAGCAGAACGGCATAGACTGAATTGTCTTTCAGTCTTTCACATAGATATAACCGTCCGGGAAGTCCTTTCTGGCATACGAGGAGGCAAGAAGCTCCCGTATACCAGAAAAGTCAGGATTCCTTAGCCAGTCCGCCCTATGCCCCTGCAGAACGATGTAATCGGGAGGATTAGATTTCAAATCATCCGTGAATTCCCCGATGAACGAGCGATATTTCTGTATGACCGGCTCCTGATAGAAAAAACGCTGTTTTGTATACCTCTCTGCGCATACATAGTACATAGCCTCGTTGGCAAAAACGAGCACATCTGAATCAGGAGCGGTTTGCTCCTTCAGAAACGTCGAAATGGAGTCCTGCCAGACCGTGTTTGTCCTCAGGGGAAGCGGGATTGAGAGCACGGGAATAAGGACCGTAAGCGAGATGCAGAGGCGAGCGAGGCAGGCAGTCTTCCTATCGGCCCGGTCCAGCAGGTTCACCCGCAGAACCTCAAGGATGTACGAGAGGGGTAGGGCGAAGAGGGGAAGCAAGGGTATTCCATAGTGAGGGTAGTCTCTTCCCGAGATTGACACGAAGAACAGGGTGACGAGGAAAACGACGGAATTGATGACCTGGCACCTGTCCTTCCGCTGCTGCAGGAATGCCGCCAGCAGGCAGAGGCAGGGGATGGCGAATATGCGGATGAACATCCGCGCCACCGCGAGTATGTTCCCCATGCCGCCTTTGTCGGAGACGTACTTGAAGTTGAACAGGATGTACGACTCCCACATGTCATGGAAGCTGGAGGTCCTGAAAAAATAAAGCAGGGAAGGGAGCAGGATTACGGCCATGCCGCAGGAGAAGCCTATGACCATCGTCCCGAGGTCGGAATACTTCTTGTCCTTTATCAGGATTATCAGGAAACAGGGCACGTAGAAAGCCCAAAGGACTACCATGTTCACCCTTATGAGCAGGACGACAGTGAAGGTCAGGCCGACGAAGAAGTAGTCCCGTATCCTGCATTCTCCCGTCCTCAGGTATTTCAAGAAGACGTAGCTGGAGAACGCGATGCAGGGCAAGGCGTATTCTTCCGAGCAATTCGCGCCCCCGTACAGCTTTCCGCCGAGGACGTAGACTGCAATGAATACCGTGAGGAAGCAGACAGCCTCGTTCCTGCTGACAATGCGAGCCGCCTTGTATATGAAGGTGACCGTCGCGAACATGCTGGCCAGCTCAATCATGTAAATTCCGGCATATCCCTTGCCGAAGGTTCCTAGGTACTCGATAAAATAGAGGACGATTCCCTTGTGGTCGAACATGTCCTTGTAGGGAATCATCCCCCGGTGCATCATCCGCCCGATGTAGATGAAGATGGAGCTGTCGGTCAGGGGCATTTGCAGGCCGAAGGGAAACAGGGAGAAAAGCCTGCTGGTAAAAAACGCCGTCAGGATGAGGACCTCATATACCAGTGCCCGGGAAACCTTGTCCGGGAGCGAGAAGAAAAATACGACGGCCGGTACGCACAGCATATATAGCCCCGCCCGCTGTATTTTCAGGGCCCACAGGGCGGGATGGTTCAGCGTCCGCCCGAGGATCATGCCCCCCATGGCAATGAGCAGCTTCTGAACGGCGGGAACGAATAGAAGCAGGGCGAGAATCAGCAGGCATAGCGAGGCCAGCATTTTCTGCCGTGTGGTCAGACGCACTTTCAGGCTCATATTTCCACCTCCTTCTTCATTCCCTTTTTGAGTTTCCTGAAGTCACCAAGGGCTTTGCAACCAATCTTGATTATTTTGGGGATATTTATCGAATTGACACCGCCCTGCCGAGGTTTGAAAGAAACATCCCGAAAGCAGAGCTTTTCCCCGTAATAGGCGAACCAAGTCACAATCATGATGTTGGGCAGGTTGTAGTCCGCGTCCATCCGGTAGAGGTACTTCTTCACGATATCCGCCCGCATCAGCCTGAAGGGGGCATTCGCGTCAGGAACCTTCACCCCGAAGTAGAGCCTGAGCAGGAGGCAGACAACCTTCTCAACGAAGGCTCTGATGAATCGGTCCCCGCGCACCGGCCTGTTGCCGAAAATACCGTCATAATTCTCCCGCATATCCCAGAAAGAGGAGAACTCCTCCGGATTCGTCTGTCCGTCCGAATCGGTCTGGAAAATCCACTCGGCTCCGTTCTTTATCGCATAATCGTAGAGAGCAATCACTTTGTCACCGTGGTACCTGCCCGTATTGCTCAGGACGATGAGTCTGGGAAAATCCTTCCGAAGGCCCTCAAGTATCTCATGCGTCCTGTCGCTACTGCCGCTGTCAGCGATGACTATCCGGGACCCGGCGTCTTTCCCTTCAAGCACCGCATACCAGGACTTGACCACGGTCTCTATGTTCTCCTCCTCATTGTATGCGGGAAGGACAACGTACAATGCCCCGCTCATTTTTTCTCTCCGTTTTTCATAAATTCCTCAAAGTCGCCCATCGCTTTTTCCATAACATCATCCATGTCGTAGTACTTGTATTCTGCCAGCCGGCCGCCGAACAGCACCTTCTTCTGCGCATCTGCGAGAGCCTTGTATTTTTGGTACAAAACAGTGTTCCTCGCGTCGTTGACAGGGTAGAAAGGCTCCGAGCCATCGGTCCATTCCGAGGGATATTCCCGGGATATGACGGTCACATCCTTGCCGTAGGCAGAATTTTCTGGCTCGAAGTGCTTGTGCTCGATAATCCTCGTGTAGGGCTGCTCGTGGCCAGTGAAGTTGACGACCGCATTCCCCTGGTAGTTCTGCACGCCTATGGTCTCCGACTCGAACCTGACGGTGCGGTACTCCAGCCTGCCATACTGATAGCCGAAGAATTCGTCGATTTTTCCAGTGAAGACGATGTTCGGGGCGATGCTTTCCCATCTCCTGCGGTCTGCGAAGAAGTCCGTCCCCGTGATCACCTCGGTACCCTCAAGCAGGGCGTCAGTCAGATTATTGTAGCCGCCAATCGGAATTCCTTGGTAAAGGTCGTTGAAATAATTGTTGTCAAAGGTGAAGCGGACGGGAAGCCGCCGTATTATGAAGGGCGGGAGCTCGGTACATGGCCGGCCCCACTGCTTCTCGGTGTATTCCTTGACGAGAATCCTGTATATGTCCCGGCCGACGAGAGCGACGGCCTGCTCCTCCAGGTTCCTTGGGACAGCAGAAGCCCCCTCTGACTGCTGCTCCTGTATTTTGGCGCGGGCCTCTGCGGGGGTCGTCACTCCCCACATGGCATAGAAGGTGTTCATGTTGAAGGGCAGGTTGTAGAGCTTGCCCCGGTAGTTTGCGAGGGGGGAATTCGTGTATCTGTTGAACGTGACGAACTGGCTCGCGAAATCCCAGACCTTCCTGCTCGACGTGTGGAATATATGCGCTCCATAGCTGTGAATGTTGATTCCTTCGATGCTGTCACAATGGACGTTACCACCGGTGTGGCCGCGCTTTTCTATCACAAGACAATTTTTTCCCCGTTGACTTGCAAGCCGGGCGAAAGTCGCCCCATAGAGGCCGGAGCCGACAATCAGAAAGTCGTATTTCCTTGATTCCAAAACATAATCCTATTCAACCATCATTTTACAGTAGAAAGGGCCGCTCTGTCAAAGGTCAGATTTCTTCGGACTTAATCGCACGCTCTAGCTCCCTGAACGCGTCGGCGCGGGCCAGGGCCAGAAGCTCCTTGTCCCGCACCAGGTCGGCGAGGCCGAGCGAGAGGTAGCCTGACTGCTCCGTGCCGAGGATCTCGCCGGGGCCGCGCAACTTCAGGTCAGCCTCAGCAATCCTGAATCCGTCAGTGCTCTCGTGAAGGGCCTTCATCCTCTGCTTGCCGTCCTCGGTTATGTCCTTGCCGTATATCAGGAAGCAGAAGGACTGCGAGTCGCCACGCCCAACGCGGCCCCTCAGCTGGTGCAGCTCGGAAAGGCCGAAGCGGTCGGCGTGCTCTATG
>JAFSSU010000282.1 GCA_017450845.1 Treponema sp. | reverse complement strand
GAACCTCCCTCATCGTGCTTGACAGCGTGCAGGATTACGTCCGCTACGGCATAGTCCCGCCGGAGGAGCTCAGGGCTGAATACGACCGCCAGGTTGCCCGCCAGAACACGACCGTGAAGCCTGTCACCGGGGAGTCCGGCAAGGATATACCCCAGAGCGTATTTACGAGGTTCGAGGAATTCCGCAAGTGGTGGAACACGAGCGTCGAGGAATTCCGCCGCAAGAAGACCGCCCCCAAGAAAGGCCCCGGCTCACCCGTTCGTCCGCTTCCGATGGATGGGGACGCGGCAGCTGGCAACAGTTACGAGATGATGGATGAGGCCGAGGTGTATATGGACTCGGCCGTGATGATGGAGGCAGAGGTAATGGAAGCCGCCCCCGCCATGGCCGAGGCATCCGCGATGACCGGGTCCTCCGGCATGCGCCGGTCGAACGGCAGGGCATCTGCCCGTATCGCGCAGGCAGAGGCGGCACCGATGGCGGCATCCCCAGCTCCCGCCCCGGGGCAGGCAGCATCCGCCCCTGCGGTGCAGCTCCAGGCATGGAGCCCGAATGCCGAGTACCTTTCCGTGCTCAAGCGGACTCCGCTGGGCGGAATGTATGCCAAATACCTGGAGCTCAAGGAGCAGTATGCCTCATCTCCCGCGTTCTATATGGAGGTATCCGACTACTTCGCGGAGGAAGGGCTTGAGGCCGAGAGCATCCGCATACTGTCCAACCTTGCGGAACTTGAGCTGGAGAATTCCGACATCCTCCGTGCGCTGGGCAACAAGCTCGTGGAGCGGAAGATGTACACCCTCGCCGTACCCGTGTTCGAAAAGCTCGTCAGGATGCGGGGCGAGATACCGCAGTTCTACCGTGATTTGGGCATGGCCTGTCACTATGCGGGCTTTGACCAGAAGGCGGTTGACACGCTCTACAGCGTCGCCTGCAGGAAGTGGGACTCCCGCTTTGACGAGGTGCAGCAGATTGCCCTGAACGACATGAACGCTATCCTTGCCCTGTCCAAGGACAAGCTGGACACGTCCGCCATGGACAAGAGGCTTTTGCAGAACTTTGACATGGACGTGCGCGTCGTGCTGACCTGGAACACCGACAACTGCGACGTTGACCTGTGGGTGACTGACAAGGACGGGGAGAAGTGCTTCTACGGCAACAAGCTGACCGCGAACGGAGGCCGCATGTCACGCGACTTCACGCAGGGCTACGGACCGGAGGAATTCTGCATCAAGGTCGCGCCGGGCGGCAAGCTCAAGATAGAGGCAAACTACTTCGGCAACCACCAGCAGAAGCTCCTGCAGCCGGTCACCGTGCAGGCGGAGGTCTACACGAACTTCGGCCGGGCTGACCAGAAGCGCGAGGTCCTGACCCTGCAGCTGGATTCGGTCAAGCAGACCTTCTTCATCGGCGACGTGGCCTATTAGGCTTCCGTCCCTGCCGCAAGGCGGGGCCGCCCGTGACAACGTGGCTCAGTCCCCTTGTCACGGGCTGTTTTTTTGTGTAGTATTGCCTGCAAATGAACAAATACGCAAAACGATACCTTATTGATGCCTTGGGCGGGATGGCCCAGGGCTTGTTTGCCTCGCTCCTGGTGGGGACCATCGTAAAGACGCTCGGGCAAGTACTGCTCAAGCTTGGGACGAACCCCGTCTTCCAGTTCCTTGTCGATGCCGGGAACTTTGCCGGGAGCGCCCCGATTGTCGGTGCCGCGATGGCCGTAGCCATCGGCTACTCGCTCAAAGCCCCGGCACTTGTGCTCTTCTCCCTCGCCGCCGTCGGTTCCGCGAGCAACCAGCTGGGCGGTGCGGGCGGCCCCCTTTCCGTCCTGGTCATCGCCGTCATCGCCTGTGAGCTGGGCACGCTCGTCAGCAAGAAAACCAAGGTTGACATCCTCGTCACCCCGCTCGTGACCCTTCTTTCCGGCTGCCTGCTCGCCGTCCTTACCGCCAAGTGGATAGGCCTCGGCGCTTCTTCCGTGGGCAACCTGATTATGTGGGCGACGCAGCTGCACCCCTTCGTGATGGGTATCATCGTTTCTGTCGTCGTAGGAATCGTTTTGACCCTGCCGATTTCTTCTGCCGCCATCTGCATGGCCCTGGGACTGACCGGCCTTGCGGGCGGTGCCGCCGTCGCGGGCTGCTCCGCCAACATGATTGGTTTTGCGGTCGCTTCGTTCCGCGAGAACAAGTGGGGCGGCCTTGTCAGCCAGGGACTCGGAACCTCCATGCTGCAGATGCCCAACATCGTAAAGAATCCCCGCGTGTGGCTGCCCGCCATCCTCGCCTCTGCGATTACCGGGCCGCTTTCCACCTGCCTGTTCAAGCTGGAGATGAACGGTGCGCCGGTCAGCAGCGGCATGGGTACCTGCGGCTTCGTCGGTCAGATCGGCATGATCACCGGCTGGTATGCCCCGGTGGAAAGCGCGGTCGCCCAGGGTGCGACTGCCATCACTCCCGGCGCATGGGAGTGGCTGGGCCTCATCTTGATAAGCTTTGTCCTTCCCGCCGTCCTTGCCTGGGCCTTCGGTCTTTTCTTCCGCAAGATTGGCTGGATCAAGGAAGGCGACATGAAGCTGGAGGCATAAGCCGAGCGGGTGTCATTCCTGCATCTTTCGCCTGCATACAACGCCCGCCAGCCCATGGCGGGCATTTTTTATCCGGAAAGCAGCGGTACATTCAAAAATATCGCAGTTCATGGTGAGCCATGACATCTCCTCTCCGAAGACCCTGAAGCGCGAGCTGAACGGACTCCTGCTCGCGTCCTCCAAAACGGGCTGCAATGACCTTCTGCTGATTACCGACCACGATGAGACCCGGCTGGAGAAAGGCGGCAGGCAAATCCGCGTCGTTCCCGCCTATGCCTGGCTCGTGGACAGGTAACGGAACGCGACGTAGCTAACAAACCGCCCGGTTCGTGGTCTACAAACCGCCCGGTTCGTGGTCTACAAACCGTACGGTTCATGGTCTGCAAACCGTACAGTTCGTGGTCTGCAAACCGTTTTTTCTTGACAGATGCGTTTCTACAGGTGATAATCTGTGTAACAGTGGTTGGGGGGGTAACAACTGTTTCTTGCTGTACTAATGCCCGCTTTCCCCGACAAGGAGTATGATATGACAAAGAAAATTCTGTTTGCGTGTTTTGCCCTGCTGGCCGTGGCGACATCCCTGGCGAGCGCGAAGCCGTCCAAGAAGTCCAAAAATGCTGATGACAGTGCGACGAAGGAGGCGCTGAGGACGGCCACGGAGGACTTCGTCAGGATTGAGGCGGGGACTTTCATGATGGGAATCGACCACTACCTTTATGAGGATTATGAACCCGTGCACAGCGTGACGCTGACCCGGGATTACTATATGTGCGACCACGAGGTGACCAACGCCGAGTACAAGGCCGTGATGGGAAAGCCATCCCACCGCTTGTCCAAGGGAGATGACTTACCTGCGGTGTATGTCAGCTGGGATAAGGCGATTGACTACTGCAACACGCTGAGCGAGCTGAAAGGGCTGACCCCCTGCTACACGAAGGAAAAAGGCAAAGTAACTTGCGACTTCTCTGCGAATGGCTACCGGCTGCCAACCGAGGCAGAGTGGGAGCGGGCTGCCCGTGCGGGTGACGATTCGACTGAGGTCCGGGTTTGGAGCGGAGTCACTGAGAATCCTGATTGGGACAGGAGTACGATGGAGAATACGCTCGGCGAATACGTATGGTTAGAGTACAACAGCGGCAATGAGATGCACCCAGTCAAAGAAAAGAAGCCGAATGCCTGGGGCTTGTACGATATGATCGGCAACGCATGGGAATGGTGCTGGGACTGGGAAGCCAGCATCAGCGGTGGCGAGAGTGTAACCGACCCGACGGGGCCTGCTGTCGGATCCGGTCCGTGGGGCCCGAAACGCGTCGTGCGTGGCGGTGCAGCCTGGGATTGCGGGCCAAATCAAAGTGTGGCCTATAGGAGGGGTGATAAACCGATGGAGACTCACCCTTTCAGAGGCTTCCGCGTCGTCCGCACCGCTGACGACTGAGCGGCAGTATATCGGGGGCATTTGCCCCCTCTACTCCCCCAGCGCTTCCAAAATCCGCCCGCACTGGGCTATGCCGTCCATCGCGCTGCTTGCGATGCCGCCGGAGTAGCCTGAGCCTTCGCCCGCCGGGAAGAGGCCGCGCAGGACGGGGGACTCGCCGCTCTCCTTGTCGCGCAGGATGCGGACCGGGGTGCTCGTGCGGGTCTCGCTTGCGATAAT
>JAFSSU010000281.1 GCA_017450845.1 Treponema sp. | reverse complement strand
GGGCGGAAATGCCCGGCACAAAGCGCTCGGCAGTCCGCATGAGGCCGCCCGGCGTGGAGTACAGGACGGCCCGCTCGGCGGGCGGGTTTTCATAGGGCGTCTTGGGGAATGCAGAAAGGTCTATACCCTGCTCCTTGAAGTAGAGGTCCAGGTTCTTCATCGTTACGTTGTAGTCGCCGCGGCCGTTCTCGTCAAACTCGCGCCGCTTGGCAAAACAGGGGGATATGACCGCAATCTTACAGCCCCGGTAGGCGGGGTAGAAGTGACGGATGCATTCGACCGTATGCGCCATGGGGCTGTCCCCCTTGGCAAGGTGTTCAATGAGCTGAGGCCGGTATATTTCGATGAAGCTGACGAGCGCCGGACAGGGCTGGGAAACCATGATCGTCGGATTCTCTTTCTTTATCTGCTCGACATAGCTCTTGGTCGTGAGTTCCGCCCCGAAAGCCACGTCAAAGACCGCCTTCACGCCGATGGACTTGAGCCAGCCGTTCAGCTCCAGGTCCCGGCCCTTAAAGTTGACGGCAACGGCGGGTGCAACGATGGCAACCATCGGCGTACCCGCCTTGAGGTCATAAAAGAAAGCCTGCATGTCGTCAATGCCGGTCCGTGCCCCGTGTACGCAGGCGTCGATGCAGGTACCGCAGCCGATGCAGAGGTCGTGGTTCACGGACACATGGTCGCCCGATCCGTTGTTGCACATCTTGACGGGACACACGCTGATGCAGCGGTGACAGTTGCAGCATTTCTCCGGGTCAACGTACACGACCGGGCGGAGATGTTCGGAATTGGAGTACTCGTTCATAATTCTCACCTGAAAGCCACAAAAAAAACAACGGCTCCGCAGAGCCGTATGTTCAATATCCTGTCTGTATTATAATACGCTTTCGGGAAAAATCAATCGTTCACGGAAGAAATACCTACCGTATTCTGGGAAAATTTCTCGATGCCCTGCGCAATCTGCTGCAGGTTGGAGAAAATCTGCTCACCCGAAGAATGTATCTGCCCTGCGCGCTTCTGGATGTCACCCGGGCTGTCGGCGCCTGCCTGGGCAGCGGCCATGAGTTCCTCAAAGCCTCCCTCAAGCGACTTCGCACTCTCAAGGCCCGCATCAATCTGCCGGGTTCCCTTCTCGCTGTCCAGGATAAGGCGGTCGGAAGCATGCTGTATTTCGTCGATGACCGTCTTGATTTCCTTGATGCTGTCGATGATGTTGTCGGACAGGCGGCGGATTTCCGTCGCGACGATGTGGAAGTTCTTGCCCGCCTCGCCGGAACTGGCAGCTTCAAGTTCGGCATTGAAGGCGATGATCTTGGTCTGGTCGGCGACGGTGCTTATGATGCCCACGATGTCCCAGATGCCGTTTATCTTCTTGTTCAGGTCCTTGATGCCTTCAATCGTGAGCGTATTCGCATTCCTGATTTCCTGCAGGTCACGCAGATTGCTCCGCAAGGCCTCACTGCCGGACCGGATTGCGCCGGCAATGCCGTTGACGGCCTCGCGGATCTCCTTCTCGTGGTTCTGCCTGGCAAGGTGCAGGACGTAGTGGTGGCAGTTCTCCCGCCGGTTCAGGCCGTTGTATATGGCGACCGCCATCTGCTCGCAGCCGTTGTAGCCGCAGGCACCGCAGTCGTAGAGGTCGGCCCGGGAGTACTTTTCCATGCTGGCGTAAATCTCCTGCAGCTTCTCCCGGGGCGGAGTCTTGATGAACTTCTGCCTCACCGCACTGCGGTCATGGTAGCTGCGCTCGTAGATGCCGGGCTTCCAGTAGGCATTCACGGTCTTCTCAAGCTTCCTGAGCGCCAGCCGGTTCTTGCGGGGACCAGCAGTATTCCACTGCTCCTGCCGCTCCCGGGCACGCCGTTCGACCAGCTCCTCCAGTTCGTCAAGGGGCATCTTGTGGTTCGTCGTACCGCCCCCCCTGTTGCAGCCCTTCTCGCAGTTCAGGCAGTCCACGAGCCGGTAATAGGGCTTTCCCCCGGATGAAAGCGAGCGGTTCAGGCCGGCCAGGTACTCGAACACGGCGGGCTGCCCCTCTATCTTGCGGGTCTGGGCGGAAATGCCCGGCACAAAGCGCTCGGCGGTCCGCATGAGGCCGCCCGGCGTGGAATACAGGACGGCCCGCTCGGCGAGGGGGTTCTCGTAGGGAACCTTGGGGAAGGTGGACAGGTCTATGCCGTGCTCCGTAAAGTAGCCGTCCAGGCTCTTCATCGTCACGTTGTAGTCGCCCCTGCCGTTCTCATCGAACTCGCGCCGCTTGGCGAAGCAGGGAGAGATGACCGCAATCCTGCAGCCCCGGTAGGCGGGGTAGAAGTGGCGGATGCATTCGACCGTGTGCGCCATGGGGCTGTCACCTTTGGCAAGGTACTTCAGGAGCTGGGGCTGGTATACTTCGACAAAGCTGACGAGCGCAGGGCAGGGCTGGGAAATCATGAGGGGCGGGTTCTCTTTCTTTATCTGCTCGACGTAGCTCTTGGTCGTCAGTTCCGCCCCAAAGGCCACGTCAAAGACCGCCTTCACGCCGATGGACTTGAGCCAGCCGTTCAGTTCCAAGTCCCTGCCCTTAAAGTTGACGGCAACGGCAGGGGCGACGATGGCAACCATCGGGGTGCCTGACTTGAGGTCATAGAAGAAGGCATCCATATCGTCAATTCCCGTCCGCGCCCCATGCACGCAGGCATCGATGCAGGTACCGCAGCCGATGCAGAGGTCATGGTTGACGGACACATGGTCACCCGCCCCGTTGTTGCACATCTTGACGGGGCAGACGCTGATGCAACGGTGACAGTTGCAGCATTTTTCGGGATCCACACGCACCACTGGACAGAGATGTTCAGAAGTCGAATATTCGTTCATAAACGACCTGTCCTATTTTGTCGTAAAGGCTATCGCACCGTCCCAGTGGTCGGGCGGATTGGCAATGAACTCCTCGCAGCGGGAAAGCATGAGCTTGGCGGCCTTGTCGCCGTTCACGGCGGCGAGCGCCTTCTCAAAGTACTCCTTGCCCAAATTCCAGATGCCCTGCTTGTACAGCTCCATGCCCTTGGTGTAGGCATCCTTGTAGGCAGGCGGGAACTCGTCGGGACTGCGGTCAACCGCAAAAATCGGGACCGCCTTCGCCTTACCCTTGACGCGCACGTCGTCCAGATAGCGGAAGGTAAACTCGCCCTCGGGGCAGTCGTCCTTGACGCTCTCACTGACGAGGACCATCGATCCGTAGACCTTGGTCAGGCCTTCCAGACGGGAGGCCAGGTTGACCGTGTCGCCGATACAGGTGTAGTCGGTCTTGTCCGCCGAACCGAGCGAACCGACGGTAACGTCACCATAGTGAATGCCGATACCGATGTTGAACTTCATGCCTTCGGGCAGCACCAGGTCACCCAGCTCCACGGACGGCAGCACCTCGCGCATCTCGCAGGCGGCTGCGGCAGCCCGGCGGGCATTGTCCTCGTAGCTGACCGGCGCACCGAACAGCGCCATGATTGCGTCACCGATGAACTTGTCGATCGTACCGCCGTGCTTCTTGATTACGTTCACCATCGCGGTGAAGTAGCGGTTCAGGAAGGAAACCATCGTTTCCGGCCGGTTCAGCTCGCTGATGCTCGTAAAGGAGCGGATGTCGGAGAAGAGGATGGCGACCGCACGCTTTTCTCCCACGCTCACCTTCTGGCTCGCGTCGGAGTTGGTTACCAGTTCGTCGATAATCTGCTCGGGGACGAAGCGGCTGAACGCCTTGCGGATCCTCCGCTCAAAGAATATCTTCTTCTCGACAATCAGCATCTTGTCAAAGAGGACGCCCGACTCCTTGATGCAGTAGTTGAACAGGTCGGTCTTGTCCTTGGTAAAGTTGCCGCCGGAAACGATGTGCACCGTGCCGAAGCATTCCTTGCCGTCGAACGAGCGCAGCTCGCCGTTTGAATAGGCCGACAGCTGCACGTCCTTGGAGTAGAAGCCGTCTATGTTCTGACGGCACTCCAGCTTCTGCGGGACCAGCTTGGACACGTTGTAGTCGCCCATCACCTGCTCAAAGTCCGCGGCGCAGACCTTGAGGAAGTCCCCCAGCTCCCGCTCGCTCATGCCGGACGCGGCCACGTAGTAGCCGTGCGGCCCGTCGTTTTCGACGATGAACAGGCCCGCCGCCGGAATCTCGCAGATGGACACGATGAGCGAGAGGAAGTCCGTCACGATTGCATTGACGGACTCCATTGAGTTGGACATCTCGATGATTTTTTCCAGCACGACGTTCTTGAACGAGCCGTCCTTGAGCAGGCTCAGGGCGTTCTGGAAGAGCCGGCCGTCGTCCAGATCCTTCCGGGCCTGGGTCAGCTCCAGCTTGTCCAGGCGGGAAGAAGGCATCTGCGCCAGCTCCTCTATGTTCAGCGCCATCGTCTTCTGGTCAATGCGGACAAAGGAGTTTGCCCCGCAGCCCTTGGCCATCGCCTCATCGAAGGGGAAGGGACCGGTCGCATACATGCCGATGGACAGATCCTTGAAGCAGGGAATGGAACGGACCACGCGCACCAGGTCAAAGCTGCGCGGCTCCTCGAACTCCGCATTCAGCAGGAAGAGGTCGGGGGACAGCTCGAAGAGGCGGTACAGGGCCTCCTTGCCGTCGCCGATGAACTGCACGTTGTGCTCGTCGCCGAGCGTCGTCGTAAACAGCTTCTGGAGGGTGACGGAGGTCTCAAGCACAAGAATCTTCTTACTCATTTACCAACTCCTTTACCGCATTGATGAGGTTGCCGCGCTTAAAGTCGCCCTTGGCGATGAACGCGCTCACCCCGGATTTCTTGAACTGATCAACCACCGTCGGGTTCAGGTCGGCGGACACGGCAATGACCGGCACCGTTGCATACTTTTCCATGTGGCGCAGGTTGTCCAGCAGGACCAGACCGTTCATGCGCGGCATATCCTTGTCGGTCACGATGATGTCGTACTGCTTCGCCTTGAGCTTTTCCAGTCCGTCTATGCCGTCAACCGCCGTATCGACGGAAAAGCCGCTGCCTTCAAGGATGGACTTTTCAATCTGCCGGGTCGTATCGGAGTCATCAACGACCAGGACACGGACGGTGCGCGGCTTGGTGGCAGCCTCGTACTTCTTGATGTCATAGCCGCGCAGGGACTTGAACTTCTTGAGGATTTCCGGCACGTGCAGGATCGGAACAATGTCGTAGTGCTCGTCAAAGACAATGCCCTGCAGGATCGTGAAGTTCTTGAACGCAGGCGGCAGGGGCTTGACGACGAGCGACACGTACTGCTGCACCTGCTCAACGACGATGCCGATCCGCTGCTCCATGTATTCGGCAATGAGGATGGAGTCCGCGTCCGTGATGGATCCGCCCTTGTGGTCCTTGAACAGGGTGGACAGGGAGAAGACCGGAACCAGCTGCCCCTCGAACTTGATGTAGGTCTGGTTCTGGAGCGTAACGTACTCGCTCTTCTTGCGGTAAATGACGTCCACGATGTGCTGGGACGGAATGAGGAACTTGTCCTGATTGGACATGACGAACAGGCCCTGCAGGGTAGAAAGCGAGAGGGGGAAATACAGGATAAACGACGTTCCCTTGCCGAAGGTGCTCTCGAGCCTAACCCGGCCCTTTATCTTTTCCACGTTGGTCCACACGACGTCAAGACCGACGCCGCGGCCGGAAAGCTCCGTCACCTTGTCCTTGGTGGAGAAGCCCGACATGAAGAGGAACTGGGACAGCTCCTTCTCGCCCATATCCTTTATTTCGTCCGCCCGCTCCACGTACAGGCGGGATGCCTTGGCACGGATTTTCTCAAAGTCGATTCCCCGTCCGTCATCGCTGACGGTCAGCTCGATGTGCTTGGTCTCCCGCTTGCAGGTAATCGAGATGACGCCCTGCTCGTCCTTTCCGGCGGCCCGGCGCTCCTCCGGGGTCTCTATGCCGTGGTCAAGGGCATTGCGGACCAGATGCATGAGGATGTCGTTGAGCTGTTCAAGGATAACCTTGTCGATTGCGACCTCGGTTTCGGGGATGTTGGCCCGGACAGCCTTGCCCAGCTGCATGGACTCAAGGGCTATCGTGTTCTCGAAGGGCCGCAGGACAATGCCGATGGGCAGCATCCGCAGGTCAAAAACCTGGCTCTGCACGCTGAATATCGACGTTTCCAGCGCAAAGATGTCCGACTCGAACTGCTTGCGTATCTTGGAAAGCTCGTGGTTGTCGGTTTCTTCCTCGATGACCCGCAGCTGATCCAGCTGGTGCTTGAGGCGGAACTCCCGCGTAATCATCGTGTCGAAGGAACTGATTATCTCGTTAATGCGGCTCAGCTTGATGCGGATGGACTGGATGTCGGAAATCTGCTGGTCGTCCTCATCCTCCTCGTCCTCGCCGCCCTGGAACTTGTCCTCCTTCTCCCGGCGGATCTGCTCGGCAATGGAGTCTATGTCCACCAGTTCTCCCGCAGCCAGCTTGTCGCAGGACTGGAGGTAGAGGTCAACGTTCATCTCGTCGGTGCCCTTCTTGCGGACGGCAGCCGCACACTCGGCTATCTTGTCGGCAACAAAGAAGACCAGGCGGACCAGGCGGTCGCTGTTCTTTACCTGCCCGTCCTTGACGCCCTTGTATATGTCCTCGACGGCATGGGACAGCTTTTCTATCGTCGAGTGTCCGAGCATGCGGGAGTTGCCCTTTATCGTGTGCAGGTTGCGCAGCAGTCTGCTGAGCGTGTCCTTATCCTTGGGGTCCGCCTTGAGGGCAAGCACGTCCTTGCGCGCTTCCTCCAGCAGCTCCGAAACCTCGGAGAGGAAACTTTCGGTAATGTCGGATGAAACCTTCGCCATCTCCTAAACCTCCGTCTTCTTCTTCTTAAAGTAAAATACGTTGCCGTCGGCGACCTTCTCCAGCGACGCGGGCATGACGCTCTGGTCTATCTGGGCAATCTCGCTCATGGAAACGAACAGGATGCTGTCCTCACCCATGCACTTGTCTGCAATCACCTTGAGGATTCTGGCACGCAGCTCCTGGCTGAAATAGATGAACACATTCCTGATGAACACGACATCCTGCATCTTGGGGAGAATTCCTTCAAAAGCAGGATTGTCCATCCCCGCAAGATTTATCTGCCGCGTCGTTATGTAGCTGCGAATTTCATCGCTGAATGCTATCTTCGCATTGGGCGCCCGGTAGGGATACAGGAGTTCCTGGAACGATACTCCGTCCCCGACCCGTATGGAGGAGGCGTTGAACACCCCCGCCGCACAGTGGCTCAGCACCGCCGTGTTTATGTCGCTCGCCGTTATGTGTGCCCGTACCCCGCAGTCTTTTGCCAGCAGGGCAAGGGAATAGGCTTCCTCGCCGTAGGAACACGCCGCACTCCATATCTTGATCGGCTGGCTGCCGTGCCGGGCAAGCCATGCGGGAAGGACCTTGGAGCGCACGAACGCAAACTGCTTCTCTTCCCGGAAGAAGTAGGTCTCGTTGACGGTGCTTTCGTTTATGAGCTCCATCAGGAGACTCTTGTCCGTCCTGACCTTGTCTGCGTATTCCTTTACGGATGCAATGCCCAGCGCATCCAGCTTGCCGGACAGGTAGGTGCGGATTCCTTCCCGGTGGCTCGAACGGGGGATGATGCCCGTCGTCATCGTGATGAGGTCGATTATCAGAAGGAGGCTTTCGTCGCTTACCGTCATACTGCAGCCCCCCTCGTACCGGCTCCGCCCGCAAGGTCCAGAATCCTTCCGGCAATCTCGCCCCGGGGATGCACCTCGCAGGCGCCGCCGACTTCTATGGCAGCCGCCGGCATACCGAATACGGCACAGGTGGACTGGTCTTCCACGATCGTCCAGCCGCCGCCGTCGCGGATAAGCTTGCAGCCTTCCGCACCGTCACGCCCCATGCCCGTCAAGAGCACGGCGAGGCAGGACTTGCCGTACAGCCGGGCTGCGCTCCGGAAGAGCATGTTCACGGCGGGCCGGAGGACGCGCTCCGGCGGTTCGTCGGAAATCCGCAGGACCGGGTGGGAATTGCCCTTCACGAAGTCGACAACCAGGTGCCGGTCCGCCGGTGCCATGTAGACCGTGCCGGGCAGGGCCTCCTCGCCGTCCCGGGCAAGGCGTACCGTCAGGTTGTCGCAGCTGCCGTTCAGCCAGGCTGCAAGGTTTCCGTCCGCACCGATTTCGACGTGCTGGGCATACAGAATCGGCAGGGGAAAGCCCCGCCCCAGGCCCTTCAGGACCTCCGCGACGGCGGTCGGCCCGCCCGTAGAAGCCCCGATGCAGAGGACACGGTAGCCGCGGAAGGGTTTGGCCCTGCTGCCCCGGTCAGTATGATCCGGACGGGAAGACGCAGACACGACGGCTTCCAGCCGCTCCATGAGCTCGTCAAAGAAGGCCTTGTCATACTCGTTGACCCGGGGCTTGGTCAGGACTTCAGCCGCCCCGGCTGCCCTGGCAGCAACTGCCTTGGCAGGATCCTCCGACAGGAGGATAACCGGTATGTGCATGGACTTGGACAGAATCTTCGTTGCCTCAAGCCCGTCCATCTCCGGCATGTCTATGTCGCTGACTACTGCGTCAGGCCACTCGCCTTTCGCGGCATCGATGACCCGCCGTCCGTTGGAGACGGAAGCGATGATTTCTATCCTGCCCGTTTTGGTGAGGTTCTGGTCCAGTATTGCCCTGACGACCGCAGAATCATCGGCGATTATGAGCTTCATCCGCTTCCCCCTACTCCGCCGCCTTAAGCATTCCGGTGGAGAAGAATTTCTTCATCAGCAGGTCGGGCGAAATCAGGATGCGCCTGCGCCCCTTGTCTGAATAGTCGATTGCGCAGATGCCGCATTCCCACAGCCTGGCCCGGATGCTTCCCGGATACAGGCGGAAGCCGCTCATGTCAAGGAGCTTGCTGCTGATGGCACCGTCCACGGACAGGGCGAGGTTCCCGGACGCGGGAAAGGCCGTCTTGGTGTAGTCGACTATCTTGGCGCTCACATCCTTTACGAAGTCCTGCATCTTCATCACGAGGACGACATTGTAGGCGTCCTTCGCAGTGCAGCCGAAGCTCTTGGTCAAAAGGTCGCCGATGTAGATGTGGGGCAGGGTTTCCTGGTTAAAGGAGATGCTCCGCACGCCCCTGTCTACCTGCAGGTATATGCCCGAAACCACATAACAGCTCTGAATGAGGAAGTCTACCGTATTGTATGCGATGCAGGTAAAGTGACTACGCGCTTCCAAGGTCTTTCCTTATGAGCAGCTCGAACGAGCCGGGGTTTATGGCGGGAACTTCCTCATGTCCGTAGCTGAGCGTGCCCAGGAAGAAGTCCTCGTCCCCTCCGTTGGGAATGAGGTTCAGGTCGGATTCCGCCATTTCCGTAAACTGGAGTATGTCCGAGATGTGGACGGAAAGCTGGTCGTCATCCCGCTTCATTATCAGGAAGAGCGGTTCCTCCGGCGGCTTGGCATCCGTATCCCCGAACACCGCCAGCGGATTGATGACGGTAAAGGGGTCGCCGCGCCGGTTTATCACGCCCTCGATGTAGGCGGGCATGAAGGGCAGCTTGTAGATCGGCACGTCGCGGATTATCTCCAGCACGTCCGCCGACCGCATGGCATACTTCTTGCCCGCGATGGAGAAAATGAGCCATACGGTGGTCTTCTTTTCCACTTCCTGGGCTTCGCTCGCCTTCTGACTCTCGCTTATTACGTTTATCAGGTCTTCGTTCATACTGCCCCGCTATTCCTGTCCGCCACCCTGCTGGGCAGTCTGCTCGTTCAGCTCTACCGCAATCGCCTTCAGGTTCTGCGATGCGGACGAGATGCTCTCCGTCGCCGCCGTAAAGTTTTCCACGCCCGCCGCTATCTGCTTGAGCGTTATGAGGATCTGCTCGCTCGCCGCCGCCTGCTGCTGGATGATCGTCGTGATGTCACTGGCGCTCGCCGCCGTCACCTCCGACGCATTCTTGATGCTCTCGAAGCGCTCCTCAAGGCTCCGGGCGGTGTCGCAGCCCTCCTCGATCTTCACGGTCCCGTTCTCGCTTGCGAGGATCAGGCTGTCCGAAGACTGCTGGATTTCGTTTATCTTCTCCTTGATTTCCTTCGTACCGTCGATGATGCCGTCCGCCAGGCGGCGGATCTCCGTCGCGACGATGTGGAAGTTCTTGCCCGCCTCGCCTGCACTCGAAGCCTCAAGCTCCGCGTTGAACGCGATGATCTTCGCCTGGTCTGCGACCGAGTTGATGAGGGTAACGATGTCCCAGATGTTGTCTATCTTCTCGCTCAGGTTCTTGATGCCGCTTATCGTGTTCTTGTTTGCCTCTGCTATCTCGCGCAGCTGCGAAACGTTCAGCTCCAGGTGGCTCACTCCGTCGGAAACGTCGGACGATGTCTTGCCCGCCACGGACGACACGTCCTTTATCTTTACCGCGATGTTCTCCGACAGGGCATTGTTGTCTTCCATCGTTGCGACAATCTCCTTGACCGCCGCAGACTGGTCCTGGCTCGTCGCCGCGTTCTCCTTGGCGGCAACCGCAAGGTTCTGGGTTTCGGTAAACATCTTGTCACCGAGCTCCCGCTCCTTGCCCCGCATCCGGTTCATGTACCAGGTAGTATAGACGATCGCCTGCAGGATTAGGAAGATGGTCACGGCGTTGATGATGATCATCCAGAAATACGATTTTCCCGTAAAGATGGAGGTCGGCCCTTCGATAATGACGAACCAGGGGCTCTCACCGAGCTTACGCACCCCGTAGTAGTGGCCGCCCTCGTTCAGAACGCGCTCAGTCCCGTCAAGATACTCGGAAGCCTTGTACTTCTTTCCGAGCGGAGACACATCAAAGTAGTTCTTGGTCTTTACGTAGCTGGCGTCCGAATGGGTCAGGAACACGCCGTTCTGATCAACGATGTTTATGTGCTCCTGATCGGAGGTCGTCAGCGGCGCAAGACCGACAGCCAGCTGGTCCAGCAGCAAGTAGCAGCCCGCAACGCCGATCAGCTTATGGCTTCCCTGGTCGTAGACTGCCCGCGTAAATGCGATGACCGGCTTGCCGGTAACCGTATCCTGCGATTCGCTGGAATACAGCGCTCCCTTGGCAGCAATCGGTGCTGCAAAGAACTGCTCAAGCCGCTGCCGGTCCGAAACCGTATCCGCCCCGTTGCTCATCACTACCGTGCCGTCCCTGGAACCAAAGCCGTCCAGTGCCGCAAGATAAAAGGCCGAGCACTGGGGATACTGATCGCCCATGCTCGTAACGAGCGCCTTGACGGAATCGTAGTCACGGCCCGAATCCTTTTCCAGGGCACCGACAAGGGAATTAAGCGCAATGGACGGGGTCTCAAACCTGAGGCGAACCTCGTATTCCGCACTCTTCGCCAGTGCCACCGTGTCATTGTGCACCTGCTTTTCGATCAATGAGTTCACCAGATAGGCAAACGAGATGGAAACATACAGGGCAATGACCGCATACGGTATGACACTGACCACAAACTGCTTGAAGGAAAGCTGCACAAATTTCTTCTTCATATATTCCTTAAAACTCCTCTATATATCTAGTCCTTGTTTTCTATTCCTGATTTCTTCATTATAGCATACACCGGACAATAAGAAAAGGTAATTTACTGTCCGTCGTCCTGCCGGGCAGTCTGCCGGTTCATCTCCATCGCAATCGCCTTCAGGTTCTGCGATGCCGTCGAAATGCTCTCCGTTGCGGAACTGAAGTTTTCCACGCCCGCCGCTATCTGCTTGAGCGTAGTCAAAATCTGCTCCGTCGCCGCCGCCTGCTGCTGGATGATCGTCGTGATGTCCCCGGAGCTTGCCGCCGTCACCTCCGACGCATTCTTGATGCTGTCAAAGCGTTCCTTCAGGGTTTTTGCCGTATCGCAGCCCTCCTCGATCTTCACGGTGCCGTTCTCGCTCGCGAGGATCAGGCTGTCCGAAGACTGCTGGATTTCGTTTATCTTCTCCTTGATTTCCTTCGTGCCGTCGATGATGCCGTCTGCCAGGCGGCGGATTTCCGTCGCGACGATGTGGAAGTTCTTGCCCGCCTCGCCCGCACTCGACGCCTCAAGTTCCGCATTGAAGGCGATGATCTTCGCCTGGTCTGCGACCGAGTTGATGAGGGTCACGATGTCCCAGATGTTGTTTATCTTGTCGCCGAGCAGCTTGATGCCGTCTATGGTGGTCTTGTTCGCCTCTGCTATCTCCCGCAGCTGGGCGACGTTCAGCTCCAGGTGGCTCACCCCGTCGGCGACATCGCCGCGCGTCTTTTCCGCCACCCCGGCCACGTCCTTGATTTTCTGCGAAATGGACTCCGACAGGGCATTGTTGTCCTCCATCGTCGCGACGATCTCCTTGACTGCCGCGCTCTGATCCTGTGCAGTTGCCGCATTCTCCCTGGCGGACTCGGCAAGGTTTTGGGTCTCGCTCAGGAGCTTTCCGGCCGTCTCCAGCTCCTTCTCCCGGACCGCCCGCAGGCGGAAGAATACGAAGATTCCCGCCGCAATCAGGACGATGACCAGAACGCTTATCATAAAGGACGGGCCGGCCCCCTTCCGGAACTCGTTAAAGTTGTACTCCTTGAACAGGATGATGTGCCAGCCGATTTCCCCGAGTGAAGCCAGGGAATACATGACATTGCCGATGAGCATCATCTGATTGCCATCCGACTTCAGAAGCTCCTCGCGGCCGCGGAAATCCGGAATCAGGTCCGTGATGGGCTTCTTCTGTTCCAGATGCTTCAGGTCAAGGGAACCGGTGGTTTCAAGCTCGTTGTTGTACAGGAACATCCTGCAGTCCCCCGGCAGCTTGGAATACATCGTATCCACGAAATTGGAAAGCGGGATCCCCGAACCGACCATGCCCACCGACTGACCGGCTGCATTCTTGACGACGGCGTTCACCCACAGGTTTGTTATGTTGAGTACTT
>JAFSSU010000280.1 GCA_017450845.1 Treponema sp. | reverse complement strand
GCCAAGCGGCAGGAAACCTGGTTCCGGGGCATGGAGCGCAAGGGGGTGGACATCCACTGGCTCCCGGAGCTGGAAGACAAGGATGAGCGGGCAGCCTCCGCCATCGCTCTGATTGAGAAGGAGATTTTTTATAATGCATGAACTCTTTAAGGATGTGCGGGATTTGCCGGTTTTTTTCAGCAAGGAGCTGCTTGAGTCCGACTGCCTCTTCGTGTTTCCCACCGACGTGGTGAAGGATTCATGGGTAGACTGGATCGTGAGCCACCCGGAGCGGACGGGAACGACCGCCGTCCCGCTCGACAAATTCACGGCATGGGACAAGTTCAAGGGAGACTTCGCCTCGTCGCGGGACAGGGGCTCCGGCAAGGGGACGGTGCCCGCCCTGCTGCGGAAGCTTTTTGTCAGGAACCTGATAAGCCGCAATAAGACGGAGGGCCTGTTCAAGTCCCTCATCGTCCCCGAATATGCCGTGGACGCGCTCTCGTTCACGGACTGGATAGCCTCCATGCTGCCCTCCCTGGACTTCTGGCACAAGAGCTATGCGGACTACCTCAAGAAAGACGGGCGTTCCGAGGGAGATGACACGGACGCGGAGAACCGGGACCTGCTCTTTTTGTACCGGGAGTATTCGGCTTTTCTGGACGAGCACAAGCTCTACGAGCCCTCGTGGATTGAGCCCGACTTCACCGGCAGGGCTACCTACTGCCTGATTTACCCGGAGCTTCTGGAGGACTTCTCCGACTATACGGAAGCCTTTGCGGGCGCGGGGAACATCACCGTGGTGCACTTGCCAAAGCTCGGGGAGGCGGCTTCCGGTCCGGAATGCTACAAGTACCCCGACTCGCGCTCGGAACTGCGGAGGACGCTGCTTCTTATTCGGAAGCTCGTGCGTGAGGGAAAGGCCCGCTGGCAGGACATAAGCCTGAGCGTCCCCGACATGGACTTGTACCGCCCCTACCTGGAGCGCGAGTCGGCGCGTTACTGCGTTCCGGTTGTAATCCACGCGGGCGAGAGCCTGCTCAAATCCAGCGCGGCCGCCGTGTTCAGCGAGCTGTACGACTGCCATACATCCCGCTTCAGTTATGAGAGCGTGCGGGCCCTGCTCCTTGACGAGCACATCCCGTGGAAAAAGGAGACCCGTATCCTCATAGAGAACCTGGTCCGCGAGGGCTGCCAGATGCACTGCATCTGCCAGTACGATGACAGGAAGGATATCTGGGAGGAATCCCTTTCTGCCACGAGCGACAGGAACGAGCTGGAACTGCGCTTTTACCGGGCGTTGAAGAAAAACATAACTGCCCTCTGCAAGGCGGGCTCCTTTGCCGATATCCTCTCCGCATGGATGATTTTCAAGAAGGACATGCTGGACACGGGTGACTTTTCTTCCGACGAAAACCTGATTCTGGGCCGCTGCGTGGAGGAGCTCAAGAAGCTCATCCTTGTCTGGGAGGAGTACGTGGAAGGAACGGGGCTTAGCCTTGAGAATCCCTACGAGTTTTTCCTGACGGAGCTCAAGGGAACCAAGTACCTGCCGCAGAACAAGGCCGCCGGTGTCCATGTATACCCTTACCGGCTGTCTGCGGGTGCAGCCTTCAGGTACCAGTTCGTCATTGATGCGGGCCAGTCCAAGCTTGAAGTCCCGGTAAAGAAGCTGGGATTCCTGAGCGCGTCCAAGAGGCAGGAGCTGGGGCTCGTGGAGCGTGAGAAGAGCGAGAACCCCTCCGTTCCCTTCATCCGCCTGTATGCGGGTTTGGGGGAGCGTGGTGCGGATGCGTCTGTTGTCTCCTATACCGGGCCGGCTTTCTCGTATGCCGAGAACTCTTTCTCCGGATTCGCCATAGCACATTCTTTCCTGCGGACGATTGACTGTGACAGGTCGCTTGACGAGGATGACTTCATCGCGGACGAGCGGGACTGGTTCCTTTCTGGCGGAGAGGGAAAGCCCTTCGCGTTCAGCTTGCAGATGAAGCAGGAGGCCCTGCGCTGGCTGGAAGGAAGAAAGTCGTCTGCCGGGAACAAAGCTGAGGGCGGTTCGGCGGGAGACGTGGCTGCCCTGAAAGAGAAAGTCATGTCCCTCGTGATGAAAAAGTTCGGGAACCCTGCCGACGGCAAGATAAGGATTTCCCAGAGCGATTTGCGGGACTTCTTTCCCTGCCAGAGGAAATGGCTCTTCAACCGCCTCCTGCGCCTGGACGATGACAGCCTGACCGGGGAACTGGCAGGCCCCTTTGACATAGGGAACATCAACCACAAGGTACTGGAGCGTTTCATGCTCTGGCGGCAGAAAAACAATCTTTCCCTCCCCGTGACCGGTCCTGACGGGACGTTCGGAGATGATGAGAAGAAGATTTTCGATACGCTCCGCCTTTTCGTTGAGGAGAGCATAGAGGACCCGGCCATGGATTTTAGCGACAGCATTCTTGCCAAGCTTGCGTTCCGCAGCCAGAAGGATGCGATTGCCCGCACGGTGCTGGACTGCCTGCATGCGATGTGCTGGCCGGAGGAAGAGAAAAAGCTGTCGTTCGGTGGCTGGGGAATTTTTGCTGCGGAGAAATGGTTTGCCACGGACGGCGAGGACGGCAAGTGGACTTACGGGGGCAAGGTAGACTGCATCCTCAAGAACGATGTGGGAAGCCTCGCCATCGTGGACTACAAGAGCGGCGGGACTCCCGCAGTCTCGGCCTGCATTGCAGCCGATGACGGCAGCCTTGGCGACTTCCAGATGCCAATGTATGTGAAGTTGGTCGAGGAGTCTGGGCAGGCGGGCGATGTGGAGGCCGCTGTCTTCTATTCGATACGGGGGGCAGGCGCGACTGTCATCGTGCAGCCTGCGGAGAAGAAGGGCAGGAGCAAGAGCATGGACAGGGATGCGTTCGGCGAGACGATGAAGGCATTCGAGGGCTATTCGGAGGAGTTTTATAAGAAGCTGACGGTCGGAAATCTGACTCCTGCACAGGGTAAGGGTGATTTCTACAACGGAGTGGACACGTATACGGACTGCGCTTCATGTCCTTTCAAGACGATATGCCGGACGGCTTACCGGGTGTCAGGGCGCAAGCTGGGCGCGGAGTAACGGGGGGATTTATGACTGCTTTGGAAAATAAATACACATATCTCAATTTGCTTGGCAGGAAGCTTGACGCGAAGCAGATGGCGGCCTGCAGCATTCCGTAGTCGGCATCTATGGAGTATGCGCGATGGGCTGGCGGTGTTTCGTCGAAGCTCATTACGTTGTCCGTCCACAGCTCGCACTGCCTGATTACGGTCTTCAGCGCGTCTTCCTGTCCTTCCGGCGGGTATTTGTATTTCTTTAAGAGCTTCTTTACCGTCATCCGCATTTTTGCCCGGGCGGATTCCTTTTTCTGCCAGTCAATCGTTTTGTTTTTGCGGAG
>JAFSSU010000279.1 GCA_017450845.1 Treponema sp. | reverse complement strand
CCCGCGCCAAGGACGGGGAGGAGAAGGCGGCAGGGGAAGCCCCCGCAGCCGAGCCTGCCCCCGCCGAGAACGCCGACTAAGGCAAACGCGGCCTGATTATTTGATCTGACTGAAGCCAGCGGAAACCCGCTGGCTTTTTTTTTGTTCCGGGGGCTGGGGGAGCCCTTCCCCGTCTCCCATTTGACTAAATCCCCCCAATAGCTTAGAGTATTGGGTATGTACCTCTACAACCCCTGCCTGTACCCAGGCTGCAAGAAGATGGCAATTTCGTCGTTCGATGACAACGGCGAGCTGGCCGAGGTTCCCGGTTACTGCCTGGAGCACCAGAAGAACTTCCAGCTGATGCGCGAGAAGCTCCGCGCCTACATCATGACCCACGACAAGATCGTCGGGCTGAGCGCGCCCGGGATGACCGTCACGGACATGGACCTGAGCGGGAAGAAGTTCTACGGCTGCAACATGCAGCACTGCACCTTCACCAACGTCAACGCGACCGAGCTGAGGATACGGATGTGCATGTTCGACTTCTCCACGATGACCGACTGCAACCTCATCAAGTGCAACATGCAGTTCTCCTCCATGGCGGGTACCAAGCTCGTTCACGCCCTGTTTACGGGCAGCGACTTCATCCACAACAACTTCAACGGGATGACGGCCTACCAGTGCAGCTTTGACGACAGCGACCTGTACAACACCCGCTTCATCAAGGCCGTGCTCATGAACACCTCGATGATGAACTGCAACATGAAGAAGGCGGTGTTCTACGGGGCGGTCAGGGAGGGGGTGTCCTTCAAGATGTCCAACACGAGGGAGGCCCTGTTCGACCGCGACAAGGGCGGGCTCATGGGCGATGCCGACGGGCTCATGGACGACGGCCTTGAGAGGAAGAGCGACCTGTGAAAATCTACTTCAACCTCTGCCTGGAGGGATTCACCAACTGCTACGTCGTCGTCAACGACGACCCGGAGGTGATGCAGGCCCTCGTCATTGACCCCGGCAAGATAAGCAACGAGCTGATCGAGCAGATCGAGCGGGACCACTACGACCTGAAGGCCGTCCTGATAACCCATAACCACACGAACCACGTCAGGGGGCTCCCGACGCTCAAGAAGATTTATTCCCCCTACGTCTACGCCGCCGACTACGACGTCGCGGGCGAGAAGTCCGTCGTCCTGAGGGGCAGCGGCGAGATGCAGGTGGCGGGGCTCACCGTCAGGTACTATTCCGTCCCTGGGCACAGCTCGGACAGCATGGTCTACAGGATAGGCAACGTCCTCTTCACCGGGGACACGCTCACGTCGGGGATAATCGGAGAGACTTCCAGCAAGTACTCACAGAAGCTTCTTGTGGACAACATAAGGGAGCGGATTTACTCGCAGATGGACTCGACCATCATCATGCCGGGGCACGGGCCGCCTTCCACGATAGAGGGGGAGAAGAGGTTCAACCTGGACACCTCGGTGAGGCCGGGTTAATTACCGAACTCGTCCCTCAGCACCGCCATGGACCGGCACTCCTCCGCGCGGTCGGGGGAGCAGCTGGCGGCCACGAAGCCGGGCTTCTGGTACTCGTCGCGGCTTGCTATCTCCTCCTGAGGCACCTGGCCGGGATGGAAGAGCAGCTCCAGGGGCCGGCCCTTGCGGTCGGCCAGGGCGATCAGCTTGGGAAGGACGGGGCGCAGGTTCCCCTCGGTCATCGCCCCGCTGAAGAACACCCCGGAAAGATATGTGGGCGTTATGCCCAGTTTCCTCAGCCCCCGCTTGACCTTCGCCGAAAGCATGTTCAGTACCGCGCACTTTATGACGTTGGCGAGCTTTATCTTCCCGTAGAGGGCCGGGGTCGCAAGATATGGCAGGAGGGGGTCCTCCGAGCAGCGGATGCAGGAAATCCTGCAGCCTTCCTTCTCAAGCGATGCCACCGCGTCCATCAGCGCGTCAAAGAATACCGGGATGTGGTGGGGGTGCTGGTGGCTGTCCAGGCAGACGGCCTCCCTGTCAAAGAGGCCCGTCCCCAGGCACCTGCGTATCTGGGCGGCAAGCTCCTGCGCAAGCTGTGCGCGGACGCGGCCCCGCTTCCAGGGCGTGAACGACGCAAGGAGCAGGGAGAGCCAAGAGACTTTGAAAAGACCCTTGCCGTCGGCCAGATCCTTCAGCGAGAGGAAGTTGCTTACGGGCCTGCCCTCCATGACGTTCAGGTGGACGGAGAGCGTCACCGGGTGAGGGAAGGACGGCAGGGCCTCCTCGTAGAGCCTCATGCAGCCGTCGAAGCAGGAGATGTTGGGGATGACGCTGAGCGAGTCCACTTTGCCCTGCCGGCAGAGCGCGATTATGTCCTTTGACGAGGCGACCGCGAGGGCAAAGTCATCGGCGTGGAAGCTGACCATTCCGGGAAGGCTCCTGGCCTATTCCATGTAGTAGGTCTTTATGGGCGGGAAGCCGTTGAAGGCGACGCTCGCATAGGTCGAGGTGTATGCCCCGGTGGAAAGCCAGTAGAGCTTGTCGCCCGCCTTCAGGTTGACCGGCAGCCGGTACTTGAAGTCCTCGTACATGATGTCCGCGCTGTCGCAGGTGGGGCCGGCCAGTATGACCTCGCCTTCCTTCGCGTCGGGCGCGTCCTTGGAGCTGATGACCGGGTACTTGATGGACTCGCCCATCGTCTCCACAAGGCCGTTGAACTTGCCCGCGTCGACGTAGACCCATCTCTGCAGGGCTGTGTTGTTCTTGCGGCTTATCAGGACCACCTCGCTCGTCAGGATGCCGCAGTCGCCGACAAGGGACCGGCCCGGCTCCAGGATTATCTGGGGCATGTCCTCCCCGAAGTCCTCGCGCAGGTAGCGGGTTATCTCCGAGGCATAGGTCTCAAGCTCGTTGGCGGGGCTTATGTAGTGGGCGGGGAAGCCTCCGCCCATGTTTATCATGGACAGGCGGATTCCCTCCTCCTCCTCGAGCGAGGAGAAGAGGTAGAGGCTCTTCGCGATCGCATCGTTCCAGATTCCGATGTCGCGCTGCTGGCTTCCCACGTGGAAGCTCACGCCGTAGGGGGTCAGGCCCATGTCGCGCGCCTGCACGATCAGGTCGTATGCCATGTCGGGGTGGCAGCCGAACTTGCGGCTGAGCGGCCAGTCGGCGGTGGAGGTGCTCTCGATCAGCATGCGGACGTAAATCCGGCTCTTTGGGGCGAATTCCGCGATGTTCTTGAGGTCCTCCTTGCTGTCCGTCGCGAACATCCTGACCCCCTTCTCATAGAAGTAGGCGATGTCGGCGGCCTTCTTTATCGTGTTGCCGTAGGACAGGCGGTCGGGGGAAACCCCGAGCGAGAGCACCTCGTCCAGCTCGTAGCGGGATGCTATGTCGAAGTTGGAGCCCAGCTCGGCAAGCATCTTGACGATCTTCTCGCCTGGGTTCGCCTTCACCGCATAGTAAATCTGCGCGTAGGGGAAGGAATCCTTGAGCTTTATGTAGTTGTGCTTGACCTGATGGAGGTTCACTACGATGTTGGGGGTCTCCAGGTCCTTCGAGAATTTCTGGAAGGCCTCCCAGTCGAAGTCCGAAATGTAGTCAGCGCGATTGTACAAAGCGGTACCGCCTATATTATAGAAGATTCTGCCAGCTAGAACCACTGCATTGAGAGCGATGATAATATAAATCTGGCTCGCTTGCAAGATAGTTTGGGGCAAACTTGCAAAAAATGACGGCCGCTACTTCCCCGCCCGCCTCAGCAGCTCCATGCAGCAGCGGGCGTTGTGGTAGGAGGTCTTCCAGTTGCCGCCTTTCACCAGGCCCGGGCAGGGCCTGCCGTCCCTGCCGACTTCCTGGAACCACTCGCCCCCCTCCTTGTCCAGCTGGAATGCCTTTACCCATCCCCAGACCTTCTCCGTGGCGGTAAGGTACTTCTCCTCGCCGGTCATCTGCCATGCGTTGTAGAAGCCGTTGATGGCCTCCGCCTGGTTCCACCAGACCCTGACCGTGCGGCGCGTCCCGTCCTCTTCCTTCTTGTCCTCGAAGCCGCCGCTCTCCGCGTCCCAGCCCTCCCTCAGGGCGGTGTCCGCGACGGCGATGACGGCGGGGCGCACGTAATCCTCAAGCTCGCTTCCGCCCAGCAGCTCGGCGGCCTCCCAGATGAGCCAGCTCGCCTCTATGTCGTGCCCGTAGGAAATCTCGTCCTCCCCCGTTCGGGACCAGTCCCTGTTGAAGTAGAGGTCCAGGTGCCAGTCCCTCCTGTCAAGGATGCTGTCGGCGTGGACGCGGACCAGGGCTTCCAGCGCCTTGCGCAGGCGGGCAAGCTCCTCTTTTTTCTCCGGGCACACGAGGGGCAGGGTCCTGCAGAGGTTGGTGTATGCCTCCATGACGTGCAGGTTTGTGTTCATGGACTTGTCGCAGTCCATGTCCTTGTCGCTGAGCCGGGTCTCCTTCGTGGGGGTCCAGTCCTCCGCCAGGGCCTCCCAGTAGCCGCCGTGCTCCGGGTCGCGGGCCTTGTCCTCCAGCAGCGCGAAGAGACGGACGGCCTCCGCCATGATTCCGCGGGCACGGCCTTCATCCCCCAGGGCCTCCCTGACCGCGGCGGCGTACTCGGACAGGGCGTAGAGGGCGAACGCGTTCCCGTAGACCTGCTTCCGGCGGACCAGGGGGCTGCCGTCGGGCCTTACCGACCAGAATAGCCCGCCGTTCCGGCCGTCGGAGAAGCATTTTTCCATGTAGTCATAGGCATAGTCCGCCATCGCCATGTATGACCTGTCGCCGAGGAAGCGCGCCGCCGCGCTGTATGACCAGAGGAAGCGGCTGACCATGACGATGCCGCGCCACTCGCCCGCGTCGCCCTTGTTGTCGTTGCCTATCGCCCCGAAGAATCCCCCGTTCTTCCTGTCGCATGCATGCTTCTCCCAGTAGGGGAGGATGTCCTTTGTCAGCTCGTCCCTCAGTTCCTCAAAAAACTTTCCGTCCATCGTCCTTCTCCTCCTGTCCCCTAGTTGATTTTACGCGCGGAGTCCCTTATCAGGAGCCTGCCGCTTATGACCGTGTGCCCGTGCGTGTATGGGTCGCCCGTTATCTTCTTCGTAAGCATGTCCACGGCGGTCCGCGCCATCGCGGAGGAATCCACCTCCACCGTGGTCAGCGCGGGCTCAAGCTCCTGCCCGTCGGACAGGAAGTTGTCGAACCCGACCACCGAGATGTCGCGGGGGACCGAGAGCCCCCTCTCCCTGAGCAGGGCGATCAGGCGGCGGGCCGTCTCGTCGCAGTTGCAGACGAATGCCGTCGGCAGGGACTCCGGCAGCCTGATGGGCACATACAGGCCCTTCCTGTCCCGGTCGTTTATGATGTCGGCCACGTCAGCCCTCAGCCCGTTCTCCAGCATCGCCTTCATGAATCCCATGAAGCGGTCGGTTATGCTCGTCGTCGCGTTGAAGTTGCCCACGTAGAGAATCCTGCGGTGCCCCAGGTTTATCAGGTGCCGGGTCAGCTGGTACTCACCGTAGAAGTTGTCGGTCGTCACGGAGTCGATCCCGCTGTCGTCTATGTAGAAGTCCAGGAACACTGTGTTCTTGTACTGGTTGATGAAGAACCTCGCGTAGTCCTCGCTGGTCTGCCCCAGGAGGATGATTCCGTCCACCTTGTTGTTCTGCACGATCTGCGGGAGCACCAGGTCGAATTCTTCCTTGCTGTCCAGTTGCTCCATTATGGCGTACCAGCCGCGCGAGAGGAGTTCCCGCGAGAGGGCGTTGTACATGGTCCAGTAGAAGGAGCTGCTGCGGTCAAAGAAATGCGCCGGTATGACCACGCCGATGTTGCCCGTGTAGCTGTCGCCGCGGGCGTTCTGGTTCTGGCGGGACTTCTGGATGTAGCCCATCTGGAAGGCGAGATCCTTTATCTTCGCCCTCAGCTCCTCGCCCACCCCGTCCTTGTCCGAAATCGCCTTGGAGACGGTGACGATGCTGACTCCCAGCTTTTCCGCTATGTCGGCCAGCCGTACCTTGCGCCTGGCTTCGTTGTCCTTGTCCATGCGCTCCATTTTAGCATATTTTAGCTAATTTAACAAGGTAAATTAGCGGATTTAGGCGCTTTCCCCCGCTGCGGAGGCTGTTCCCGCCCGTCCCTCAGTCCCGGCTCGCCTGCGGGTCCCCGGTGATGGGAATCTGCTCGCCGAGGTATGTGGGCTTCGAGCCCCTCGCGACGTTGATGAAGGCCTTGACCCGCGCGAGCGTCTCCCGGACGGCCCAGCTGGCCCTGGTCCTTCCCGCGTAGGGGAACAGCTCCGGGGCCTCGAGCGCGACGGCATCCAGGCCGAGCTTCCGGGCAATGTAGACCGCCCGGTATGTGTGGAACTTCTGGGTCACTATGACCGCGTCCTTGACGCAGAACACGTCCCTCGCCCGGTAGGCAGTCTCGTAGGTGGAGAAGCCCGCGTGGTCCAGGAAGATTATGTCGTCGGCCGTCCCGTAGACCCGCTTCATGTAGGCGAGGATCTGGTTCACCTCGTCGTAGTCCTTGCGGCCGTGGTCGCCGGAGACCAGGATTCTTTCCGCCTTGCCCGCTTTTATGCAGCGGAGGCTGCCCTCAATCCTGTCGGCGACGACGTGGGAGACGGTGTTCTGGTAGACCCTCGCCCCGGGCAGGATGACCGTGTACTTATATGGAAGGGAATCCACGTCGGAGTAGACGTAGGGGCGGGCGTAGGCGACCATGTGGAGGTTCACTCCCAGGCAGAAGAGGCCCGCCGCCAGGACAAGGGCGGCCAGGGTCAGGATGACGGCTTTTGCCTTCTTTTTTTTCTCCATAGGGAGCAATTATAGGACAGGACGGGGGAAATTGCAATCCCACGCGGAAAATTACGTACGCAAACAAAAAAAATTACGTGTGCAAACAAAAAAAATTACGTGCGGGAAAAAAGAATTTTACTCGTGTAAAAAGTTTCTTTTCGTGCTATGATGGGATTCACGGTAAAAGGCTATGAGAAACGGCGGATCCAGTGGCAGGCAGGTGGCGGGGAACCCCCGCAAGAAGAGGGTGTTCGACATAATCCAGATAGGGCAGGTGAGCGACCTGCCCTCGCGGGCGTTCGATTTCTTCATCATCACGATGATCCTGCTGAACATCGCGGCCCTTTTCCTGCGCACCTTCGACGAGCTGCGCCCCTGGTCGCCCCTGTTCGACAAGGTTGACGTCATCACGACGGCTGTCTTCGTCGTGGAGTACATGCTCCGCCTGTGGACGGCGGACATCCTGTACCCGGAGGACGGGCCGCTGCGCTCGCGCCTGCACTTTGTCGGGAGCTTCAACGGGCTCGTTGACCTTTTGACTATCCTTCCGATGTTCTTCCTGAACGGCTTCATCGCCTTCCGCATGCTGCGGGTGGTCAGGATCCTGCGCCTGTTCAGGATAAACGCGTACTACGATTCCTTCTTCGTCATCCGCAACGTCATCGTCAAGAAGAAGAACCAGCTGACGTCGTCGCTCTTCATCATCTTCATACTCATGCTCGCCTCCTCCCTCTGCATCTACAGCACGGAGCACGAGGCCCAGCCCGAGGCCTTCGGCAACGCCTTCTCCGGCCTCTGGTGGAGCATCGCGACCCTGCTGACGATCGGCTACGGCGACATCTACCCGATAACCGCCTTCGGCCGGCTGATGGGCGGCATCACGGCCATCCTGGGGGTGCTGACCGTCGCCATACCGACGGGCATCATCTCGGCGGGATTCGTGGAGGAGTACACCAACGTCGCCAATCCCCTCAACGACCAGTCGCTCAACCTGGAGGAGATCATCGTCAACCTGGACAGCTCCTGGATCGGCAGGAAGGTGTCGCTGATCGAGCAGGACGCGGCCATCCGCATCCTGCTGATTTACCGGGACGGCAAGCGGCGCTTCGCCAAGTCCGGAGACATAGTCCGCAAGGACGACGTGCTCGTGTTCGAGCGAGCCGACCGGGACCCGGGCGGGAACCAGGGCTAGGGCGGCATGGCGGCTTTACATTGAACGCCTGTCCAGGCGGGGGATACTGGACACCTCTCAGCACGGGTGGGTCTCGCTCCTGCTGCCCCGCTTCGCCGAGGTCGCCCGGATGTATGTGTGACATGCTCCCCCGGTAGGGCCTGGAGCGGGCAAAATATCCCGTCATTTTTCATTCTCTAAAAACCGCTGGAAGCGGGGTTTACAGGGCCTCAGCATGAAAACAAAATCTTCGCCCTGAAATCGTCATCATACATGCAGTTGCGCCTGCCCCAGGCAAGAGTGTCATAGTCCGGCTGCATT